>NZ_FNEL01000011.1 GCF_900100125.1 Dolosicoccus paucivorans
AGACACTCCTGCATAGTGACCGTGGTTTCCAGTATACGTCTCATGGCTTTAACAGCTTTATCAAAAGGAACCAGATTATTCAAAGTATGTCTCGTGTTGGTAAATGTATCGACAATGGGCCAATGGAAAACTTTTGGGGGATCATCAAAGAAGAGATGTATCACTTGAAGACCTATAAGAGCTTTGAGGAATTGGAGAATGACGTTAAACAATATATTGAATTTTATAATACCCAACGGGTAACCTTGAAAATGGGATTAAAAATCCCCGCATAAAAAAAAGCCATGCATGAGTGATTCATACATGGCACAAATTATTTTGTTTATTTGCCTGTCTACTTGACAGGGAGCAGTTCAAATGACTCAAGTTCTTTTTTTATTTATAATTCATTTTATTTTTCAAATAAAAAGAGAGGCTAGGATTTCAATATAGTTTAGTTCTTGATTCATTCTAAAAAACAGTTATTTCGCGACTTGTGTCACAATCTTTCAAAATATTGAGTGATGTTCATTATTAAACTCCTTGATTGAAGTTAACGAACTCTAGGAGGCGATCATTCCACCGCATCCCAATCAAACTCCTCAATCCAATCGAATGCGTCAAGATCATCGTACGACGGAATCGGTGATTTTGAATCGTCCTCCGTTACCTCCGATATTGGTTCATAGTACTCCTCGGGTGATAATGCCTTCGTATTTGTTTGGTCTGCCGGAATCGGTGTTAATTCCCCTGGAGTAGTATCAATTAACTCTGCACTCATCGTATTAAAGTTCTGTGTCCCCTGAATCTTGTTATTCGCTTCAATACTACCGTCTGGTTTCTGTGAAGTCCCCATAGCAATCCCAAAACCAAAGGATCTATACTCAGGGGTTAACATATGCTCACGGTGTCGTTCTGAACCATACCACTGATTAAAGAACAATTCTGCTAGGTGTTTCTCCGATACTAACTCATATGGGTTACCGTTATAAGCATTCTCAGCAGAGTTCTCCCCTAACTCACTATATCTCCCCCCTAAAGTAGCCATATACTCAAGATCCAATAAATCGTTAATTGAACTAAAATCTGGTCGTGTATGTGCTACGTACCCACTCTTCATCTGACCAATTGGTTTCCCATAGTCACTTACATCTTTGTAAATCCGTAATGAACCGTAATCAGCTAGCTCTTGACTTCGAACCCGTGCCGTTTTCATTAAGTATTGAGATGACTGTAACGGCGTTACCCCATTACTCTCCCGTAAATTATTAACAAGCTTTAGCATTTCCTCTTGTAACAACGCATGGTTAATATATACCGAATTATCCTTATTAAACTCTCTAATGAACTCTGCCTTTACCTGGGGTATTGACTTCTGTAAGTTACCATCCTTTTTCTCAACATAGACATAGTTAATGTACTTATCGTCTTTCGACTTATTGTACTTAACCTCCGCAGATTCCTTCGTAATCTCAGCGAAATCTCCATCAAAATTAGTTTTTACATGTGATACCTTGCCATACCCAGGATAAGTCTCTCCCTTTACCCAACCCTGTGCTACCGGATGCCCTAATCCATTCGTTGGTCGGTTAGTATTTGGCTTTGTATCCTCAGGTTTTGTTTCAGGTTTAGTATCCTCAGGCTTTTCCTCAGGTTTAGTCTCAGGTTTTGTCTCAGGCTGTTCTTCTTGAGGAGCTTCCGGTTTAGATTGAACGTCATCTTTGTCCGATGGTTTATTAGGACGACCAATTGGCTTAATCGAATCTTTACCTTGTTCTTCACGGTTTTGATCGATTTCTTGTTGCCATTTATCAAACAATTCTTTATTGATTTCAGATGGACGTTTTTGTCCAGGTTCATATTCTTGAACCGCACCTTCTTTAATAGAATGTCCTTCTACTTTATTCTCTTTAAAGTCAATGTATTGATCATTTTGTACCAATTCAGTAACACGGTCAATATCTAAGATTAAGATATCGCCAGCATAAATTAAATCAACATCGTGAATATTGTTTGCATCAGCAATATCGTGAACTGTCATATTAGCAGCTTCAGCAATAACACTTAGTGTATCGCCCCAAACAACTGTATAGTATCCTTCTTGTTCAAACTCTTGCTCAAGTCGTTGCCTAACGTCTTCAACCGTGTTAGGCATCCATTCTTCTTGTGCATGTGATACTTGATCGCTGGTAGTAGCACCGACAGATAACGTCGCTAATGTTGCAGCAGCAATCCAACCTACACCACGAATTTTCTTCATGATCTTATTTCCTTGATTCATAGTAATCTCCTTTTCGATTTAAATACTAAAAAAGTTTATTCTGAATCTTTATATATATATAGTGTCAAGGATTATATTAAGAATTTTATAAAAGTCTTTCTAGAGTAGTCAGACATATGTATTGGATAATTATAAAATTAAATTTCTTCTCTTATCATTGAGGAGAAAGGTGAAAAATTAGACTTAACCTTAAAAGGGGATGGGGGATAGGTGATCGAATAAATTCTTATATATTTTAGGAACATTAAAGTGTGGCTGGAGTTAGAGTAGCTAATGAATGAATGGTAACGGTAATTATTTGTGAACCAATCAACTTTTTGAACATTTTTTATAAGTAAGGGACGAATTTATGATATAATAAAGGGGTAATTAACTAATCTAAAGGAGCGATATTGAATGGCAGGACATTCCAAATGGGAGAATATTAAACGACATAAAGCCGTCGTCGATGCAAAAAAAGGCAAAATTTTCCAAAAACACTCTCGTGAAATCTATGTAGCAACGAAAGCAGGCGGTCCGGACCCTGACACCAATGCCGCTCTAAGATTAGCGATTGACCGCGCAAGAGCGCAAAATATGCCTAAAGACAACATCCAGCGTGCCATTGATAAAGGTTCAAGTAGTGGTGACGGGGATAACTTTGATGAAGTAACTTATGAAGGGTATGGTCCAGAAGGGGTTGCGATTTTAGTTCACGCTTTAACAGATAACCGTAACCGTACCGCAACAAACGTTCGTACCGCGATCACCAAGCCAGGTGGAACAATGGGAAGTGCTGGATCAGTATCTTATTTATTTGACCGCCAAGGTTATATCGCCATTGATCGCACTAAAACTGATGCCGATGAAGATACGATGTTAATGGCTGCTTTAGAAGCAGGAGCAGACTCTTTTGAGCCATCTGAAGATGTTTATGAAATTTATACAGAACCGACTGAGTTTACTCACGTTCGCGATGCTTTAAAAGAAGAAGGGTTTGAACTTGCAGTAGCTGAATTAACAATGGTTCCACAAACAAGTGTCCCTGTGGCAGGCGAAGCGAAAGAAATTTTAGAAAAAATTATCGACAACTTAGAAGACGATGACGATGTTCAAGACGTTTACCATAATGCGGAAATGGATGACGCTGAATAAAATAAAACTCCTCTAACCGAGTTTGCCGGCAAAGAGGAGTTTTCTTAATGGTTATTTTTCACCTGTATCGTCATTGGTTAGTTGAATATAAGGAATTTGATGGTCGTCTAATAATTGTAAAGCGTAGTCGTCTACGCGGTAATTATTTTGATAATAAACAGCTGTAATTCCTGCTTGAATCAGTGACTTTGTACAATTTAAACAAGGAAAATGTGTCACGTAAGCTTTGCATCCCTTGACGCTAATCCCTTCTTTTGCACAGTAAAGTAACGCATTCATTTCTGCATGTAATGTCGCAATACAGTGACCGTCACGCATATGGTGTCCGACATCAGTGCAATGGGGTTGTCCTGAAACCGAACCGTTATATCCAGTAGAAACAATCCGGTTATCTTTATTGACTAAAACACAACCGACAAATGCTCGGTCACAAGTGGATCGACTTGCCACCATTTGCGTAATTTCCATAAAATAATCATTCCAACTTTTGCGCATATACCGTCATCCTTTCTGCTTTAAACAAGCATGCCATATTTTCAAATGAATCGCAATCATCAAATGTTTAACTTTCCCATGTAGGTGTATTTTTTGGTATAGTGTAAGTGTAAGGAGTGACGCAACGTGAAGTATAGTTATCCATTGAGTGAAGATTGGTCGACAGAAGAAATGGTTCAAGTGATTGAATGGTTAAACCAAGTAGAAAAGGTCTATGAAAGCCATGCAACATTAGAAGAACTGCAAAATCATTACCGTTTATTTAAACAAATTGTCACCAGTATTATGGAAGAAAAACAAATTGATCGTCAATTTAAGCAATTAAGTGGCTATTCAACTTATCAAGTGGTTAAGACAATGAAATCACTTTTGAAGGAAAAAGCCCCTCTTAATACAATGGTAAGTCTATAAAGGTCATACAAGGAGGATACGATGGACTATCAATTACACCACCGAGTGATCACGTGGATCGAACAAGCAGCTGAAAAACTAAGGCATTCACTGCAAGAAGACCGAGTTGTTGAAGAAAAAGCATCAAGACGAGATGTCGTAACTGATATGGATAAAGGAATTGAAGCTTTTCTTGTCGAACGAATCCAAGCGCATTACCCGGATCACTTTATTTTAGCTGAAGAAGGGACCGGGCATTCGATTGACGATTTGAAAGGTTATGTTTGGATCATTGATCCAATCGATGGCACGATGAACTATGTTCAACAAAAGAACAATTTCGGAACGATGATGGCTCTTTTTAAAGACGGCGAGCCTCTAGCGGGATATATTTATGACATTATGAATCACGATTTTTTCTATGGGATTGTAGGAGACGGGGTTTATCGCAACCATCAACCATGGAACGTTCCAGCAATTACTGGCTTGAGCGATTGTTTGATTTTAGGAAATGTCTTTATGTTTATTCATAATAAATTCAATGAACAAGGGGCATTAGAACAATCTTTAGGCGTAAGAAATTATGGCTCAGCAGCCATCAGCACTTTGTCCGTACTTAAAGGTGAAGCCGGCGCTTATTTGTGTTCGCGTCTTTCACCTTGGGATTTTGCGGCAGGTTGGGCAATTTTTGAAGCAGCTGGCCTTCGTTACAGTCGCTTAAATGGCGAACCGCTTAACTTACTAGAAAAGAGCACTGCTTTATTAGCTCACCCTCAAGTTTACAACGATTTAATGAATACACTTAAAACAGATTAGGAGAATCATATGAAAAAAAGAGAAGATTTAAGAAATATTGCGATTATTGCTCACGTTGACCACGGAAAAACTTCTTTAGTCAACGAATTACTGACCCAATCAGAAACCTTAGATGACCATACCGAACTAAGTGACCGCGCAATGGACAGCCAGGACTTAGAAAAAGAACGTGGGATTACCATTGTCGCTAAAAACACTGCGGTTAATTATAAAGGAAATCGTATTAATATTTTAGATACACCGGGTCACGCGGACTTTGGTGGTGAGGTAGAACGTATTTTAACCATGGTCGATGGGGTTGTGTTAGTCGTCGATGCCTATGAAGGAGCCATGCCACAAACGCGCTTTGTTTTAATGAAGGCGCTAGAACAAGGCTTAACTCCGGTAGTAGTGGTTAACAAAATCGATAAACCAACTATTCGTCCTGAAGAAGTGATTGACGAAGTGATGGAGTTAATTATTGATTTAGGGGGTGAAGAAGAGCAACTGGATTTCCCAGTCGTCTTTACTTCTGCATTAAACGGAACCTCTAGCCAGTCAATGGACCCAGCAGATCAACAACCATCAATGGATGCGGTATTTGATGCGATTTTAGAGCACGTTCCAGCTCCTGTAGATAATAGTGATGAGCCACTTCAATTCCAAGTGTCCATGTTAGACTATAGCGATTATGTTGGTCGAATTGGTATTGGACGTGTCTTTAGAGGAACCATTAAAGTGGGCGATACGGTTTCTGTTTTAAAAGCAGATGGATCAAAGAAAAACTTTAGAGTCACTCGCTTACACGGCTTTTTAGGTTTAGATCAAGTAGAAATTCAAGAAGCCAAAGCAGGAGATTTAATTGCTTTATCAGGAATGGACGATATTTTCGTTGGTGAGACGGTCACTTCAGTAGAACACCCTGAAGCCTTACCGGCTTTACATATTGATGAGCCAACATTACAAATGACGTTCTTAACAAATAATTCACCTTTTGCTGGTCGTGAAGGTAAATTTATTACATCACGTCAAATTCGCGATCGACTCTTCCAAGAGTTACAGACCGATGTTTCTCTTCGTGTAGAAGAAACCGATTCGCCAGACGCCTTTTTAGTATCAGGACGTGGCGAGTTGCATTTATCTATTTTAATTGAAAATATGCGCCGTCAAGGCTATGAATTCCAAGTGTCTCGCCCGAAAGTCATTATGAAAGAAGTCGATGGCGTAATGGAAGAACCATTTGAGCGCGTTCAAATTGATACGCCAGAAGAGTATATGGGAGCGGTTATTGAAGCCTTAGGTCAACGTAAAGCTGAAATGGCCGATATGATCAGTTCAAATGAACAAGTTCGTCTTATTTTTTCAATTCCAGCTCGAGGATTAATTGGGTTTTCAACTGAATTCATGACTTTAACTCATGGTTACGGTATTTTAAACCACACCTTTGATGAATATCGTCCAACAGTGGGTGGCGATATTGGTCGTCGTCGTAATGGAGTTCTTGTCGCTTTAGAAAACGGTCAAGCAACTGCCTATGGCTTATTAAACTTAGAAGACCGTGGAACGATGTTTATCGAACCAGGAACGGAAGTCTATGCCGGAATGATCGTTGGATCCCATAACCGAGACAATGATTTAACCGTTAACGTCACCCGTGCAAAACAATTGACAAATATGCGTTCAGCCAATAAGGATCAAACTTCTGTTTTAAAACGTCCTCGTCTATTAACTTTAGAAGAGTCATTAGAGTTTATTGATGATGATGAGTATTGCGAAGTGACACCAGAAAATATCCGTTTACGTAAACAAATCTTAGATAAAGGAGCTCGTGAAAGAGCTGCTAAGCGAGCGAAAAACGCTTAAATACTTATGGTAAAAGAAATGCGATCTTATTCGTATCTCTTTTGTTTAAATTAAAAAGGAGGCCGTGAATGGTTCATTTAACGTTAAAAGAAATTGGATTGCGTATTTTACTCACCATTTTAATTGGCGGTTCCATTGGATTCGAGCGGCAAAAGAAAAACCGTCCCGCCGGGTTAACCACCCATACTTTAGTTGCTTTAGGAGCAACTGTTCTAGCTTTAATTCAAAACGAAGTCGTCTCTGAAGCATTACATTTCGCGATACAAAACCCCGATTTAGCTCCTAAAGTGACGGTGGACCAAACGCGAATTATTGCGCAAATCGTTAGTGGTGTTGGGTTTTTAGGTGCAGGAACAATTATTGTTACTAATCGAACCGTTCATGGTCTAACGACTGCGGCTTCTTTATGGGCAACGGCCGCTTTAGGTATCGCTATTGGAATGGGGTACTTTCAAGTTGCTTTGGCAGGTTTTGCCGGCGTCATTTTCTCTTTATTAGTGATTAAGAAGTTTATAAAATCTTTCTCGGTTGAAAGCATTGAAATTAAATACTTCCACCGTCAAGATACAAAGGACTTTTTAAATGAATACTTCCAATCTAAAGGAATTAAAGTAGAAGATGTGGAGTTTGAGGTAAGTTCTTCAGGAAAAGAGCGGGTCTATAAAAATGTCTATACATTAAAATTACCTAACGATATGGCTTATAAAGATGTCATTGAGGATATATTGATGAATGATGATGTTATTAATGCTCGAACAATCTCCATGTTTTTCTAGATAAAAAGTACACAAGCATATTATTCGCAAAGCTTTAGAGGTTATTTTACACTAACAGTAGAGTAATAATATAACTATTTTTAAGGAGGCTATTTAAATGACTTTTAAATTACCTGAATTAACTTATGCTTATGATGCGTTAGAGCCAGTGATCGATAAAGAAACGATGGAAATTCACCATTCAAAACATCACCAAGCTTATGTTAATAACTTAAATGCAGCCGTTGAAGGAACAGAATTCGCTGAACTAGATCTTGACGAATTAATGAAACGTATCAATGAAGTTCCAGCAGATATTCAAACAGCTGTTCGCAATAATGGTGGGGGACACTATAACCACTCACTATTTTGGACATTACTAAGAGCACCTCAAGAAGATAACCGTCCTGAAGGCGCATTATTAGACAAAATCGAAGCAGACTTTGGTTCATTTGATGCTTTTAAAGAAGCTTTCGCAAAAGCTGCAGCAACTCGCTTTGGTTCAGGTTGGGCATGGTTAGTTGATAACAACGGTAAATTGGAAGTTGTTTCAACGCCAAACCAAGACAACCCAGCAATGGATGGTTTAAATCCATTATTAGGTTTAGATGTGTGGGAGCACACTTACTACTTAAAATATCAAAACCGTCGTCCAGAGTACATTGATGCATTCTTTAAAGTTGTTAACTGGGATGAAGTAGCTAAACGTTTTAACGCTTAATTTAACCTTCCTTCAAACACTTTTCTTACTTGTTAAGGAAAGTGTTTTTTGTTTTCTGACAGATCCATAGTTAGCATGTTATAATGAGCTTACATATTGAGGGGGGATAGATTGAAAGAGATCTTTCAAACCATCAAACAAAATGCAAAGGAACAAATTTACCAACTAGATCTTATCTTACTTATTTGTATGACTTTGTTAATTACCATTAGTTTTGTGATGGTCTTTAGTGCAACGATGTATTTTCCTGAAGCTCAAGACAACCCATTCTTTTTTGTTACTAAACAATGGGTTGGTGTCATAATGGGAATTATTGGCATGATTGGCATCGTAATAGCACCTTATAAATTGTTCGAACAAAAAGCATTTTATTATAGTTTAAATGGTTTAATGATTGCTGCCTTACTATTTGTGGCTTTAGCTGGAGAGGTTAGAGGTGGAGCTAAAAGTTGGCTAAGTATTGGAAGCTTTTCCTTTCAGCCAAGTGAATTTGCGAAAACTAGTTTAATTTTAACGCTTTCTCACTTTATGTATTCTTATATGCGGCAACCAGCTTTAAAGGAACAGCGGTCACAAGATAAGGATTGGACCCAGTGGCTTCCCGTTATAAAAATAGGAAGTATCTTGTTTTTAAATCTTTTATTAATTATGCTCCAACCCGATGTAGGAATGGTTATCTTAATCGGAGCGACTTTAAGTGTGATGTTAGCGGTAGAGTTTTTCACCGCTAAAACCAATCGTTTACTGACGTTAGGTGGTGTCGTTTTAGCCTTTTTAGGAACTTATTACATTCAAACTAATATTGACTGGCTCGTTCAACATGTCGGATTTAGAGGACAGCGTTTGTTAACCTTTGCGAATCCTTTTTATGATCCACAAGATATGGGCTATCAAGTGATCAATTCCTTTTTAGCGATTAGTGAAGGTGGCTGGTTAGGCGTTGGCTTAGGAAGTAGTTTACTAAAGCAAGGTATTTTACCGGCTGCTCATACCGATTTTATTTTGTCAATTACCGCTGAAGAAATGGGCGTCTTTGGTGCAGGGGTGATTATTTTTCTATGGGGATTGATGATTACTCGTTTATATATTAGTGCCAGTCGAGCAACGAATAATTACCGTAGCAGTGTATTAACAGGAATTGGGACAATGTTTTTAGTTCAGCTGCTGGCGAATGTGGGCGGGTTGCTTGCTTTACTGCCTTTAACCGGTGTGACACTTCCATTAGTCAGTTATGGAGGGTCAAGTATGATCGCAAGTATTATTGCTTTAGGTGTTGCTCAGCGTATGATTATTGAAGATAGAAATGAAGCAGCCATTTATGAACAACTAAAAAAAGAGGAGGAAGAAGATGACTTTATTTAATAAGCAGCCTCGTACAGGGCTTATTGTATGGCTTTATACTTTAAAGCATCAGCGAGATTTAAGAAAGTACGGCTATATTCACTATATGAGTCAACCGTTAAAATATGCTGTTTTATATGTTAATACAGAAGAGGCCGAACAAACCATTCAACGATTAAATAAATTGTTTTATGTCAGACAAGTTGAATACTCTCACCGTGATGATATTGATTTGACCTTTAAAGATGCGATTCCTAACCGCATTGATCCTGATTTAGCTAAAAAGACGAATAACGAAGAAGAAGTGTCGGTCTTTGAAGATATTGCTGCTTCTATTAGTCAAAAACTTCAACAACCAGCTAAAAAGGGGCGGGATTAATATGCGGGTTGTCGGAGGAGAATATAAAAGTAGACGGCTTAAAGCAGTTCCAGGAACGAATACTCGTCCAACTAGCGATAAAGTAAAAGAGAGTTTATTTAATATGATTGGCCCGTATTTCTCTCAAGGGTCTTGGTTAGATTTTTACGGTGGCAGTGGCGGTGTTGCGATTGAAGCCGTGTCTAGAGGAATGGAACAGGCAGTGATTATTGAAAAATATCGTCCGGCCATTCGAACAATTTATCAAAATATCGACATAACTAAAGAGCCTCAAAAATTTACGGTTCTAAAAGGGGATAATAAAAAAGCGTTATTAAAGTGGCAAAAGGAAAACAAATTGTCTTTTAACTATCTTTTTTTAGATCCACCTTATGCTAAGCAAAATGTTTTAGAAGATATTCAATGGCTCGAAGAGCATCACTTTTTAGCCGATCAGTGTATCATTATTTGCGAACTCGCCAGTCAAGATCAATTAGTAGATGAATGGCTTACTTTTCATAAAATAAATGAAAAGAAATATGGAGACACGACTCTACATATTTATGAAAGAGGTGAGGTGTTATGACAAAGCGTATTGGTATCTTCCCGGGAAGTTTTGACCCCATCACGTATGGTCATTTAGATTTAATTGAACGAAGTACTCAATTATTTGATGAAGTGATCGTTTTAGTGGCGATGAATACATCGAAAAGTCATTTGTTTTCCCCTCAAGAGCGCATTCAATTAGTGAAACAAGCCGTTTCAAAATTCGACAAAGTTCGGGTTGAACAATTGAGGGATGAATTAGTCGCTGAATATTACCAAGAAGTTCAAGCCGTCGCCTTGATTCGTGGCTTACGCAATACGATTGATTTTGAATATGAATACAATATCCATTCTTTAAACCAAGGGCAATATCAAGATTTAGAAACAGTTTTACTATATGCAAAAGAGCCCTATCGTGCGATCAGTTCGAGTATGATTAAAGAAATTGCTCAGTTTAATGGAGATGTTTCTTCCTATGTGCCGATGGAAGTAGAACGAGCCATGAAAGATAAATGGAATAATCAATAACAGTCTTTAAATAAAATAAAGGCTGTTTTTTATTTTTAAAAATGGATTTGCTCCTTTTTTACTAACTTATAAGTAGGTGGAAAAGGAGGTTCATTGTATGAATACATGGATTGAAAAAATAAAAGAATCAATCGATTCACGAAGTAGTTTATATGGTTTAGTCATTATAGGAGCGATCTTATCAATCGGGTTATACCGATGGTTTGTACCACCAAGTACTCCTTTTGATCAAGAAATAATGGCGGTTGCTGAAATAGAAGAAAGTATCAGTGAAGAAAGCCAAGTCCTAGAAGAAGAGAGATCTGAAATAGAAGAAGTTACTGTTGAAATTAAAGGAAGCGTGATTAATCCAGGCGTTTACACGTTACCTGCTAATAGTCGTGTGGTTGATTTAGTGGACCAAGCGGGAGGATTTACAAACGACGCGTATATGGATTCTTTAAATCAAGCTCAAAAGTTAGAAGATCAAATGATGATTTATGTCTATAATGAATCAACTTACCAGTCTCTAGCAGACCAAGGAGAGTTAAGCAATGAAGAAGTGTTTGATCCTTTAAATAATAACAAGGAAACTGAATCAGGCTTGGTCAATATTAACACGGATCAACTGCAAGAATTACTCTCATTACCTGGCATTGGTCCTAAAAAGGCGGAAGCGATCCAATCTTACCGCCAAGAACATGGTGACTTTAAAGCGATTGAAGAATTGATGGAAGTAAGTGGGATTGGTCCGAAAACCTTTGACAGTTTAAAAGATCTCATTACGGTAGGGCATTAATGAAGGTAAATAACATACAGTCAATATTTCAACCTCTCATGTACCATTGGACATTTTTATTTATTTGGTTGAGTTGGGCATTGTATCAATGGTTTCATCTTAGTGGGGTAGGTTTAATTATATTACTCACTTTGACCGTTAGATTGTGGACGCTCCCCATACCTTTTCGCAAGGGATGGATTATATTAATCAGTATCTTTTTGTTACTTGTAGGAGTGGATACTTACCGCGAAAAGCAAATTCCTTCGGTGCTCCCTAGTAACATTGAGGGAGTGTTACGAACAGACCCTTTTGATTTAGTGGTTGACGAAACGGATATTAAAGGAGTGGGGTTGCTTTATTTACCCAAAGAAAAGCCTCTAAAGGTTCGGTTTTATATGACCTTAGATCAAAAGGAACCGTGGTTAGAAGATATACACTATGTCCGTGTTACAGGAGAAATAACTCGTCCCAATAAAGCGCGCAACTTTTATGTGTTTGATTATCGAAACTATTTAAAAACTCAACGTATTTATTGGCAATTGGATGTCGAGGAACAGTCCTTTGTTTCATTTAACGGCTCCACCAAAGATCATTGGGATCGCTTAAAAGTACGTCTATTGCGTCCGTTACTTCAAGTAGAAGATAATTTATGGCTTGGTTGGATGAAAAAATTATTATTTAATATGAATTCAACTTACTACACGCAATTTCAAGAAGATTTAAGTTATTTAGGAATTGTTCATTTTTTTGCGATTTCGGGGTTTCATATTCAATACTTTTCCAAATATGTGCGCTATCTTCTATTGCGAATGGGAGTAGAGATTAGACGGGCGGAGCAATTAATGGTCTTTATTTTCGTTATTTATGGCTGGCTCATTGGTTGGCCCATTGGTGCAATGCGAGCTATTGGTGGACTTATCGTTAATACGTTCTTTTCATCTAAAATAATACCTTTAAGCAAAAAGGACCGTTTAGGATTAGTAGGTATTGGATCATTAATGTTAAATATTCGCATGGTTTCTTCCCTTGGCTTTTTACTTAGTTTTTTAATGACCTATTTAATTTTATTTTACCAGCAGCAACTAAATAAACGAATCAAGCCAACCCCTAGTTGGTTAAGTACCATTGAGATGACGGCCATGTGCTTATTTTTTTCTTGGCCTATTTTGTTACATCACTATTTTGAATGGCATCCTTACCAATTAATTTTAATTATACTTATCGCCTATATTTTTGAATGGGTATGGATGCCTTTAATGGTCATAACGTGTATGAGTTATTACATTTTACCAATGAACGTACTCCAGTGGACAACCCTTATGAGCCATAACTTAAATTATTATTGGGTTTTATCTTTAGATTGGTTAAGAATGTACTTTAAGCCACTTATTATTGGCCGTCAAGGGTTACTTTATTATGTAGGCTTGTTTTTAATCGCAGGAATATGGCTCTATCTTCTTCAATATTCTCGCAAAAAAGCCTATCGTTTTTATTTGCCTTGTTTATGTCTATGGATTTTTGTCCTTCCTCATATAAGATGGAGTAGTCAATTAACTGTATTAGATGTGGGGCAAGGAGATGCATTGTTATATCAACCTGCTTGGAGTAAAGAACATTGGTTAATCGATACTGGAGGACGTTTAAACTGGAAGGCTTTAAACGAAGGTGGAGAGAATGAACCTAAAATCTCTTTAACCCATCAACAAAAAGTTTTAGTTCCTGCCTTGAAAGCTTTAGGGGCTCATCGTTTAACAGGCGTCGTCGTAACTCACGCCGATATTGATCATATGGGGAATTTATATCAGTTAGACCGTCATCTCCCCATTGAGCGAGTTTTTTACAGTCAACATGCCAGTCAAGATGACTTTTTTAATCAAGTGCTCAAAACACTAGACCCTAAGACGCAGTTAATTACTTTAAATAACAGCGATCAGTTGTCTACCTCTTCTTTTTCGTTATTTCAATTGGAATACGGAGGAAACTATATGCAGATGGAAGATAATGACACGAGCTTACTGGCTTACTTTCAAATGGGGCCTTATGGCTTTTTAAATATGGGCGATTTATCGTCAGATTACGAAAGATTTTTGATAGAGCAATATCCTCATTTAAACGTAACTGGATTAAAACTCGGTCACCACGGTAGCCAAACAAGTACGAGTGAAGCTTTCTTGAAACATTACCAACCTTTAGCCGCTTATATTTCAGCGGGCGTAAATAACCGCTATAACCACCCTCATCAAGAAGTTTTAACAAAATTACACCATGAAAAGATCCCTTATTGGAGCACAATAGAACATGGGGCGATCCGGTGGCGCTATTCATGGATAGGCGGGTTAAAGATAGATTATGCTTTAGACGAGACTTCAACTAATTAAAAAATCCCTAGCGCATATATGCTAGGGTGGGCTTAGCTACTTTTGTTCAGAATTCTTTTTATGAAAATAGTTAGTTAAAGTGATTGCGTGAGAAAAGCGCATATTTTCAATGTTAGACTCTCCCGTTTGGAATCTAGAAATGGTTGATTGAGAAATTCCTGTATCTTTAGCAATGCGATAACCCGTTTCAGATTTTAGTAATTCTTTTACAGCATCCATGTCAGCTATTTGTTTCATTTTAATCATCCTTACTGTTAAAGCTGTGTGTAAAATGTATCTTGAAATACAAAAAAAAGAGAACCTTACTCTGAAGTTACGCAAATAAAACAGAAATAAAAGGCTCCTTATGAGTCAAATTGTATCAAACTTACTAAGGATTTTAAAGTCTAATTAAGTATTCTAGACTTTGTCTAACCTTGAATTTACGCTATGTGCATACAATTGCAAATGAATTTGTTATAATAAGTTCAATCATTTACATTAGAGGTGAGACGATGGATTCAAATAAAATACTAGTCGTCAATGATATTCCAGGTTTTGGTAAAGTAGCAGGAAACGTTAATATTCCTGTCTTAACCAGTATGGGGTACCAAGTGGCGATATTAACTACGCTACTATTATCTGAAAACGTCAGCGCGCCAGGAGACGTTTATTTTCATCCGATTGGTGATTATTTCCAAAATACTATTCAACATTGGCGATCAACAGACATTACTTTTCAAGGAGTGATGACTGGCTTTTTTAATGATCAGCAACAAATTGAAGATTTAAGAGAGTATTATCATTTCTTAAACCGAAATGAAAAACATATCCCTCTCATAGTCGATCCTATTATGGCAGATCACGGAAAGTTCTACCCCGGTTTTGATGAGGAGTTTGCGATGAGTATGTATCGATTAATTGAACATGCAACCCTCGTTACTCCTAACTTAACTGAAGCATGCTTTTTAGCTGAAACGCCTTATTCAGATTATAAGACAAAAGAAGAATTGGCTGATATTGCCGATAAGATTTTACAGTCTGGAGTGGAATACGTTTTAATTACCGGTATTCAATTTGAGGGATCCCCGGATAAGATTGGTTTTTATTTAGCTAGCCGCAACGACCATCAACTTATTTTTCACCGTTATTATCCTTATGCCATTATGGGAACAGGTGACTTTGCGGTGAGTTATATTACCGGGCACTACTTAGCTCATCAAAAGATGAACCAAGCGGTAGAACAATGTAGTCATTATTTAGAAGTTATAATGGAAGAAACATTTAAAGATGAGTCGAACATACCAAAAGATCGCGTCATTGCTCTTCGCTTTGAGCCTTTGTTACACACTTTATTCAAAAGTATCCATTAAAGGTTTTCTTTACACCTAAAGACAGCAAGAAGTTTACGATGGTGAGGAGGAAATTATGCACTCGTTCATTTTACATACGATTGAATTAGCAACAGGCCAAGATAATTTTTTAGGCCAATTTTCATTGACACTTTATTTGAAAGTTCCGATCGATCGTATTGCTACAGATATCCGAACAGGCTATCCATCGCTTATGCAACGCGATCGGATCATTATTGATCATTTCTTTTTGAATCATTTATCCGACTATGAAAGAAACTATCCTTTAAAAGAACCGCGACGTATTTTATCCTATATGGACGATTGGTTAGAAACTTTATGGAGTAGCTTACCAAAGCTGTTAGACCAACTTTCCCAAGTGGAAATTGATAGTGTGAGTATCGAAAGTTTTACCGATTATCCGTACCTTCCGGCGAATATAATTAAAAAATAATTAGGTTATTTGACAATTTTTTTGTATTTATTTTATGATATTATCATAATAGAAATGTATTTCTTAGGACGAAGAGATAGTCTCCCTTATGACAGAGAATCTACAGTAGCTGGAAAGTAGAGCATAAGGCGCTATGAAGACACACCCTATGTAATGAAATACCGGATGATCCGTTATCCTAAAGTTTTAACTTGTTAAAACTTACTAAGGCATTAGTTGTAAGATTAATGCGAATGAAGGTGGCACCACGTCGTAAGCGTCCTTTAGTCAGTCATGACTAAAGGGCGTTTTTTGTTTACAGAAAGGAAGGAAACTCATGAAGGAAGTTTTGAAGAAAGTATGGATTGTGTTAGCGGTTAGTTGTATTGTTTTAATGAACGCGATGGAAGTAAGCGCCAAGGAGTTGATTATTGGCTTTGATGATACCTTTGCTCCCTTTGGCTTTAAAACTGACTTATTAGATAACTATGAAGGAGACGAGGAATTTACAGGACTTGATGTTGAATTAGCTAGAGAAGTGTTTTCAAGGATGAAAGTGGATTATCGTTTTCAAACCATTGATTGGGCGATGAAAGAGACTGAACTAGAAACAGGACAAATTGATGCGATTTGGAATGGGTACGCCATTACTCCAGAACGAGAAGAAAAGTTAGCCCTTTCCATTCCTTATATGAGCAGTAAACAAATGATTGTTGTAAAAGCAGATAGTGATATTCAAACAAAAGAGGATTTAGATGGAAAAGTGATCGCCACTCAAGCAGAATCATCCTCTTACGATGCTTTAATGCAAGATGATACGCTACCTAATATAATTGACGGTGGTGCACCGGTAACTTATAGTACCTTTATGGAAGTCTTTAGTGATTTAGACACAAACCGTGCCGATGGCATTGTTGTAGCAAATACAATGATTCTATATTATTTAGCTCAAACAGGTAAAACTAAAGAATATCGTCTTTTAGATGAAGATCTTGCTAGAGAAGATGTTGCGGTTGGTTTTAGAAAAGATGAACAAGAATTTGTCGATGAGTTCAATAAAACTCTTCAAGAAGTATTAGACGACGGGACCTTTGATAAAATTTACGAAAAATGGTTTGGCGTTCAAAATAATGATTAAAACTACTAAGTTTAATACAGAAACAAATAAAATACTTTAATTGATCGTTTATTATTAAATAATCATGAGAAACCCTTGACAAATGATCGACAGTGTTTTATGATATTATCATAATGATAAATGCATTTCTTAGGACAAAGAGATAGTCCCCCCTTATGACAGAGAATCTACGGTAGCTGGAAAGTAGAGCATAAGGCGCTATGAAGACACACCCTATGTAACGAAATGCCGGATGATCCGTTACCTCAAAGTTTTAACTTGTTAAAACTTACTAAGGCATTAGTCGTAAGACTAATGTGAATAAAGGTGGAACCACGTTGTAAGCGTCCTTTAGTCATATGACTAGAGGGCGTTTTTATTTATGGAAAGGAAGAGCAAAATGAAACAAGTAGTAAAGAAATTATGGATGGTTTTAATGGTTGGTTTATTAATTTTAGTCAATGGAGTCACGGTCAGTGCCAAAGAGTTAATTATTGGCTTTGACGATACCTTTGCTCCTTTTGGGTTTAGAGCTGAATTATTTGATGGTGTGGAAAGTGACGATGAATTTACTGGTTTAGATGTTGAATTAGCAAAAGAAATTTTTACACGTATGGATATTGATTATCGCTTCCAACCCATTGATTGGGCGATGAAAGAAACTGAATTAGAAACAGGACAAATTGATGCGATTTGGAATGGTTATTCCGTAACACCTGAACGCGAGGAAAAATTAGCTCTATCGATTCCTTACATGAAGAATAGACAAGCCATTATCGTGAAAAAAGATAGTGACATTCAAACAAAAGACGATTTAGTCGGCAAAGTAGTCGCCACACAAGCTGAATCATCTTCTTATGAAGCATTAATGAAAGATGATACTTTAATCAATGAAATTGATGGCGGTGCACCCGTAACTTACAGTACTTTCGTTGAAGTATTTAGCGACTTAGACACAGGCCGTGCCGATGCGATTGTTATTGATGATACAATGGGTCTATACTACTTATCTCAAACAGGTAAAAGCCAAGAGTACCGTTTATTAGATGACGACTTTGGTGTCGAAGATTTTGCGGTTGGCTTTAGAAAAGATGAACAAGAGTTTGTCGATGAATTTAACAAAACATTACAAGAAGTACTAGATGATGGCACTTTTGATAAAATTTATGAAAAATGGTTCGGTGCTAAAGAAGCTAACTAAGGAGGGTACGATAATTGATAGATATTGCGCAACTAGCTCCATTAATGAGAGGGTTAAAGTTAACCCTT
This sequence comes from Dolosicoccus paucivorans, assembly GCF_900100125.1. GTDB lineage: Bacteria > Bacillota > Bacilli > Lactobacillales > Aerococcaceae > Dolosicoccus > Dolosicoccus paucivorans. Next base: position 18,475 of record NZ_FNEL01000011.1, read on the forward strand.
GAAGTGTTTACTTATACACTCATCGCGAGTATTCCTTTAGGATTATTATTTGCTTTTATTCAACAAAAGTCACCTAAAATAATACGAGTTCTTATTCAAGGCTATGTGTATTTATTTAGAGGAACGCCTTTATTGTTACAAATGATGTTTGTTTTCTTTGGATTACCTTTTATTGGTATCGTCTTAGACCGTTTTCCGGCTGCCATTGTAACAATGATTGCTAACTATGCAGCTTACTTTATTGAAATATTTCGTGGTGGTTTAAACTCAATCCCTGAAGGTCAATATGAATCTTTAAAAGTATTATCTGTTAAACCGCTTGTGGGGATTCGTCGAGTTATTTTACCTCAACTTTGGCAAATTGTTATGCCGTCTGTTGGAAACGAAGTCATTAGTTTAATTAAAGACACGGCTTTAGTGTACGTTTTAGGTTTAGAAGAATTACTTAAAGTCGGACGGGCTATGTCGAATAGTCAAGCAAGCTTAATTCCCTTTGTATATGTTGGCGTGATTTATTTAATCATTACAGGAATCACTACTTTAGTGCTTCGACGAATCGAACATTATTTATATCGCTAGGAGGCAACAGATGAGTTTAAATGTACAACAACTTTCTAAACGATTTGGTCGTACCTCTGTTATCGAACAATTTGATTTAACCATTGAACCTGGGGAAATTGTTATTTTACTAGGAGAATCGGGAAGTGGAAAAACGACGCTTTTAAGACTGTTAAATGGACTCGAAACGGCTGATGAAGGATCAATTTCTATTAATGAAACTTATTTAATTAAAGACGGGGTAGCCACACCAAAAAACGAGCAACAGTCTTATCAACTATCCGTTGGGATGGTTTTTCAAGATTACCAACTATTTCCTAACCTCACAGTAAAAGACAACTTACTTTTAGCACCTTTATCCCATAAGGCAGATACAAAAGATAAGTTAGTTAAAAGAGCCCATCAACTATTAGATCAAATGGGCGTAGCGGATAAAATGGACCAAAAACCTAACACATTATCCGGAGGCCAAAAACAAAGAGTAGCGATTGCACGAGCAATGATGATGAATCCGCGCTTAATGTGCTTTGATGAACCTACTTCAGCTTTAGATGCGCAATCTGTCGAACAAGTCGCAGCGATTATTCGCCGTCTAGCTAAAGAACAGATGATGATTTTAGTGATAACCCACGATGTTCAATTGGTCGATGCCTTACAACAAAGCGCTCGTGTTATTCAAGCAAGCGAATTAAAACAAGCCACTAGAACGATCTAATGGCTTGTTTTTTCTTTGGTTTAAATGGGATGTGCTATACTAGAAAAAGAATTAAATGAGGAGGTTATGTTGTGATCGACATACTTATACATACGAGTCAATTTGTTGTCACACTCTTTATGGGCTATTTTTGTAAGCAAATAGGTCTACTCACCCAAGATGACGGGAAAGTCTTATCAACGATCATTTTAAATTTAACGTTACCAGCTGTTTTAATTGCTGGTTTAAACGGGGCATCTCTAACTCAGACTATTTTTCATATGATCTTATTTGGTCTAGGAGCGAACTTATTGTCTGTATTAATTGGTCAATGGATTTATCGTAAAGAAAATGCGACAAATCAAGCCTTTATGATGCTTGCGCAAGGAGGGTATAATATTGGAAACTTTGTAATTCCATTTATTCAAAGCTTTTTACCTCCGGCAGTACCATTATTAGTCGGATTTGATATTGGAAATGCGTTAATGATGTTTGGAGGTCGTCCTCTAATGGTCGATTATGCGATTCAGCATGACGATCATCAATTTTCTATAAAAGCAGTCGCCCGTAAGCTATTGACGTCACCTGCTTTCGTTGTTTATTTATTTATGTTGCCTTTAATGGGACTGGGTTGGCAACTTCCTGAAGGGATTATGAAGAGTGTTAATATGTTTGCCAGCGCAAATTCTTTCTTAGCGATGTTTATGTTAGGACTCTTTTTAAACTTTGATTTTCCAAAAGCGAGTTTAGCAAATATTCAACATATTTTATCTGTCAAATATTTAACCGGTTTTATTTTTGCAGGGATTGCTTATTTCTTATTACCTTTAAATGAAACAATTAAATTAACGTTGGTCATTTTAGCGATCTCTCCTGTAGCGACTGCTTCGACCATTCAAATGTTGGACTATGAAGTGTCTCCTGCAGCAGCATCATTTTTATCATCGGTTTCGATTTTAATATCTCTTGTGTTGATCACTTTAACACTCATGGTATTAGGTTAAAAAGGAGCGGTTTATGTATATAACAAGACGAACACTTTTATTATGGACGAGTCTTTTATTAGGACTCTTTTTACTTTTGACTTATGGTGTCTTAACTGATGCTCATTGGCTTCAAGCAATGGATCATTTTGGTCAAGTATCACTAAGAACGCAAGTGACGGCAAATAAAACAACCGTTTTAGCTTTTGTCACTGATGTTTTAGGCATTTATCTTCCTGCACTATTTACTTTAAGTATGGTAGCTCTCTTTATAAAAAAGAAGCAATTTAAATCGATGACTTGGTTTATTTCTAGTATTGCTTTAAGCACTCTAGTTATCCCGACCCTTTTAAAAGGAGCAGTTGATCGACCAAGACCGACCCCGCGTTTAGTCATTGAAACAACTAGTAGTTTTCCGAGTGGCCATTCGACTTCAGCTTCTTTTTTCTATTGGTTTATTTTGTTTATTATTTTAAGCTGGGGTGTGATTAAATTACCAAAAGTAGTCATGGGTCTTATAGCTTTTATGGTTATATTATTTGTTATGTGGACGCGAATTTATTTAAACGTTCACTATTTATCGGATGTCAGTGCTGGATTTGTTTTAGGTTTAATGGAAGCTTTGATTTTTTGGTACATCGGTCAACAAATGTTTCCCGGGCTCATTAGCCGACAAAAGTTAGTAGACGATTATGTGGATGTTTGCTAAAATGGAGAAGAACTAGATTTTATTATCAGACTATTTAATCAACGATTTACTCGTCTACACACTTGCCTCTAGTTAGCTAGAGGCTTATTTTTTGTGAAGTAGGCAATAATTGAAGGAGGAGTAAGATGAATCAAACATCGATTGTCGTAGAGGCATTATATCCTTTACTATTAGATCATTTATCAAAAGAAGATATTAACCAACTTATTGAAGTCCCTCAACACTCCACTCATGGAGATTTAGCTTTTCCCGTTTTTACGTTAGCCCGGGTATTAAGAAAAGCTCCCCCTCTCATCGCTCAAGAACTTGTCGAAGAAATGGACACTCAATCCTTTGACAAAGTAGAAGTGGTCGGTCCATATATTAACTTCTTTTTAAAACGCGAGTTAGTAAGTGATGATGTTTTAACCAATGTTTTGACGGAAGAAAATTACGGAAGTCGCGACTTAGGTCACGGCAAAAATGTCGTTATTGACATGTCTAGCCCTAATATTGCTAAGCCGATGTCTATGGGGCACTTACGTTCAACGGTGATTGGAAATGCCATCGCAAACATTCTAAAAAAAGAAAATTATACACCGATTCGCATCAACCACTTAGGCGACTGGGGAACTCAGTTTGGTAAATTGATTGTTGCTTACCGTAAATGGGGTGACGAAGAGAAAGTTCGTCAAAATCCCATCGCGGAACTAGTTAAACTATATGTTAAGTTCCACGAAGAAGAAGAAAAAGATCCGACATTAACCGATGAAGGGCGCGCAGCCTTTTTAGCTTTAGAAAATCAAGAACAAGACGTAGTCGAGCTATGGCAATGGTTTAAAGAAGATTCTTTAAATGAATTCCAATCGGTTTATGACATGTTAGACATTCAATTTGATTCTTATAACGGTGAAGCGTTCTATAATGATAAGATGGATCCAATTGTTGATGAATTAGAAGAAAAAGGCATTACAAAAGTGGACAACAGAGCAACTATTGTTGACTTAGAACATTTAGATATGCCACCGGCTTTAATTAAAAAGTCCGACGGAGCAAGTCTTTATACAACAAGAGATCTAGCTGCTGCTAATTATCGTTATGACAACTATCAATTTGATAAAGCTTTATATGTTGTAGGTAACGAGCAGTCCATGCACTTTAAACAACTTAAAGAAGTGCTTCGCTTAATGGACCGCGATTGGGCGGATGACATCATCCACGTCCCATTTGGGTTGATTACGATGGGTGGTAAAAAGTTATCCACTCGTAAAGGTAAAGTGGTTCTTTTAGTGGATGTATTAAATGAAGCAATTAAATTGGCGCTAGAACAAATTGAAGAAAAGAACCCAACTCTTGAAAATAAAGAAGCGGTGGCGCATGATGTTGGGGTCGGAGCGGTTATTTTCCACGATTTAAAAAATGATCGTTTAACTGGATTTGATTTAAACTTAGAAGAAATCGTCCAATTTGAAGGAGAAACAGGACCTTATATTCAATACGCTCATGCTAGAGCTCATTCCCTTTTAAAACGTTACGGAAAATCTGTTGATACAAAAGATACTTTAACGTTAAATGATGACGACAGTTGGGCCGTTGTTAAGTTACTGGCTGATTACCCACGAATTATCGAACGAGCTGCAACCCAATATGAACCTTCTGTGGTCGCAAAATACTTAATTCATTTAGCTCAAAGCTTTAATAAGTACTATGCTCATTCACGTATTTTACAAGACGACGAAGGCATTAATAGCCGAATCGCTTTAGTTGAAAGCGTCGCCTCAGTTTTAGCAGATGGATTGAACTTATTAGGCATTAAAGCACCAAAAGAAATGTAGAACACTAAAGTACTGACCTTTGGGTCAGTACTTTTTTTAATAGGAGAACGGGATGAAACGACTCACATTTTATTTAAAAATCATCATCATACTATTGACATTAGGGTTAATAGGATCTAATCCTGACTTGTTATTTGAGACGCTTCCTTTTAAAACCTCTACATCTAATACACTAAAACTACCTCAAAGCCCAGTAGACCAATTATTAGCTCATTCTTTACCAGAAAAAGAGTTGGCAGAACAAGTGGCCCAATCTTTAAATGACCATTGGTCGATGGATGAATTGAACCAGTTATTTTTAGAAGAATTAAATGGGTTAAGGCAACAAGATGGCTTGTCTTTAATTGAAGTCGATCTATCTTTAAAAGAAGGTGGGTGGAAGTACGTTCAAGATTTAATTGATTACAAGTATTTAGAAAGTACCACTCCTGAGGGGTTAGATTTTAGAGCGTATTTTCCGAATATTGAAGAAGCGCCGTACCGTTTGAGTAGTTATTTATATGAGCTATATATTCCTCTAAGAGATATTCGTTTATCCACTTGGCAAACTCATCCAGAGGTGTTGATACACTTTTTACTGGATCAATGGCAAGCCCACATTTATCCTGATGTGAAGGGACAATACTTTGCCATTCAAACAAAAGAAGAATGGAACGAGCAACATGAAGAATATTATATTCGAATGGTTGGCGTTTTGATTACAGATACGAGTCATGTACAATATGACTAACGAAGAAAAATAAAGGAGAGACTTTCAGATGAGTCAAGATCACTCAACATTATCCGATCAAATTGGCGATATTTTAACTGATATTGCCACTGAATCGAGTCAAACCTCTTCAACGACTTATGAAACTTATCAAGGAACACAACTCGATGATAATTTATATAGCATTGAATCGAACGATTACGCCTTAGTATTAAATTATAAGGATGCTTTTGATTTAGAAAGCTTTTTGAATCGTTATGTTCCTTATTTTGAAGGGTTTGATTATATAGTAGGTGACTGGGGATTTGATCAATTACGTTTAAAAGGTTTTTATGATTTAAACCGAAAAAAAGCCCCTCGCAATCAACGTATCGATTTTTTAGATGATTATTTAAAAGAATACTGCAATTTTGATTGTAAATATTTTGTCCTAGAAAAGGTTGAAAAAAAGCCTTTAACGCAAGTTCCTAAGTCGAATAAATCGCGTTACAATAAACCTAAAAAAAGATCGCGAACACCTAAAAAGAAAACAAAACCGTCAACTCGTCATCCGTTTAAAGTGAAAAAAGTATCTTCTAAAAAGATGACACCTCCAGTGGAGCGAGTCCGTAAAAAACGCAACATCATTTTACATTAAAACAAAAGGAGCACTAACCTCGTGAAAGACTATAAAGGATATATTATCGATTTAGACGGAACCATGTATAAAGGAGATACACGGATCCCGACGGCTGAAAAGTTTGTTCGTGATTTAATTGATCAAAAAGCGCCGTTTATTTTCCTAACGAACAACGCTACTAAAACCCCTGAAATGATCGCGCAACATTTAACTACTCTTGTGGGAGAACCTATCGGCGTTCACCAAGTGTATACGTCATCTTTAGCAGTGATTGATTATTTAAAAGCTCATCATGCAAAAGATAAAGTTTTTGTTATTGGAGAGCCAGCTTTTAAAGCACTAGTTGATGAAGCAGGCTTAGAGCGAGTTCAAACTAATCAAGCTGATGTTGTTATTCAAGGGTTAAATCGTCAAACAAATTATGAAGAATTAAAGTTGGCTGTTCAAGCGATTTTAAATGGAGCAGATTATTTAGTGACCAATGAAGATCGATTAATTCCTCAAGGAGATCAATTTATTCCAAGTTCTGGTGCAATTACTGCTTTTATTGAACACGCCACTAGTAGAAAAGGAAACATCTTTGGTAAGCCCCATCAACCCATTATGGACGGTGCGATGGCACAATTAGGCTTAAGTAAAGAAGATGTGCTTTTAATTGGTGATAACTATGAAACGGACATTCAAGCAGGCATTCGTTATGGGGTAGATACATTGATGCTTCTAACGGGAGTATCTACTCGCGATGACATTACCCAAGGAGAGCCTACTTATTTATTAGAAGATTTGTCTTATTGGGAGTTTTAAAAGGATGAAATCTTCCAGTATTTGGCAAGGGTTGTACATGATAATTGGTGTTGTGGAATGTTTTTTATTAAGTATAACCACAACTATTTTAATGGCTCCTTATTTTTATCATTTATGGCTTTTAACGCCTACTTTTACCCAGCTGACGGGTTTAAGTAAAGAAGCTGTTTATAATAATTTTTATGCGATGTGGTTATTTCTCGTTCATCCAGAAAAAAGAGAGTTTTATTTACCTAATTTACCGAGCTCCTCGGGAGCCATTCAACATTTCCATGAAGTTAAAGCTTGGTTTATGGTGTTATTTATAGCGACGATTTTAGGGTTAGTGATCTTTATCTTTTTACATCGCAAGATAAAAAAACAACCCTTTCAATCAGTTAAGTTAAATCAATGGTTTAACGGGGCGGTTATCTTACCTTTAACAATTTTGTTATTAGCAGTCGTTTCGTTTGATCAGTTATTTTTATGGATGCATGAAGTGTTGTTCAATAATGATTTATGGCTATTTGATCCTTATACCGATCCAATTATTGAACTACTACCACAAAGTTTTTTCTTTGGTTGTTTAGTCGTCATCGTCTTAATGTATGAAGTTTATTTATATGCAATGAAGAAAGTTACCCTATAAAGAAGACCTCCTACTCAATGAAGAGCGGGAGGTCTTTTGACTAAGCACCTTTTTTAGTATGTTCACCGATATTATCTGTTTTAGGACTGTCATGAGCCATTCGACTTGCGGCAGCTGCAGCGATCGCACCGACAATATCATCGATAAACGTATTACAACGTTCTGACTTTTCATCGTTTAATTCACCAATGATCCCTGGCTTTAATTTATCAACATAGCCAAAGTTTGTTAAACCAATGGAACCATACACATTCACGATAGATAGAGCTAAAATCTCATCAATTCCGTAAAGTCCTTCATCGCGCATAAGTAAATCACTTAGTAATGGAGAAAAAGAGCCTTCCTCAGCAGCGATATCTAATTCAATTCCTGTAATAATAGCATTTTGCACTTCACGTTTGAGTAATACTTTCTGGACGTTTTCGACGCACATCTCCATTGTTAAGTCGGAAATATAATGATACTGCAAATCATAAACAATTTTAGCAATGTCTTCAATCATCACTCCACGCTCATTTAATAAATCAACAGCGTGTTGATGTAGTAGACTGGATTTCAATAAGTTTTCTTTGTTTTTAGACATATTCTTTCTCCTTTAAGTCAAGTTAAAATAGGCTAGTACTATGAATATAAGGGGTGACGCCTTCAGGGTTAGCATAATTAATCGCTTCGTTAACCGCTAGAGGCGCTTCGCCAAATCCAGTGGCAATCAGTTTAGCTTTACCTGGGTATTGGGCAATGTCACCAATCGCAAAGATTCCTGGAATGGATGTTTCCATTAATGAATTGACTTCAATTGACTGCTGGGATAAGGACAGTCCCCAATTTCTTACCGGGCCTAAATGAGAAGAAAAGCCGTAATTAACAATTAAATGATCGACAGGAAGTTGAATAAATTCGTCCGTTCGAGCTTTATTCAGTTCTAAATGAGTTAAATGGGTCCCATCGCCGATCAGTTGACTTGGATTATAGGGGGTTAAAATTTCAACCGACGATTGTTGAAGTTGATGAACACTATGTTCTAAGGCTCTAAATTTTTGACGGCGGTGGACTAAATAAACTTTACTAGCGATCGGTTCAAGAGCTAGAGCCCAATCTACTGCCGAGTCGCCACCACCAGCAACTGCCACGACTTGATCTTTAAAAGAGTTTAAGTCCTTAACAAAGTAGTGTAAAGAGTGCCCTTCATAAGAAGAAGCGTTATCTAATTTGATGCGCCGCGGCGAAAAAGCGCCACTTCCAACAGCTAAAATGATAGACCGTGAATAGTGGATTTCTTTCGATGTTTCAAGTTTAAAAGTACCATCTTCTAAAGGATGAATCATCGTGACTTCTTCGCCTAAGCAAATGGTTGGATCAAATAAATTTAATTGTTCTGTTAGTAAACGACCTAATTCTTCACCAGTTACTTTAGGGTGAGCGGGAATATCATAAATATATTTTTCAGCGTATAAATGACTGGGCTGGCCGCCTAAATTCATTAAACTTTCAATGAGTTTAACTTTTGCTTGGCGTAGACCCGCATAAAATGTCGCAAAAAGTCCCACGGGACCTCCGCCAATAATAGTAATATCGTATATTTCTTGATCTGTCATAACGTCACCTTTCTAATTATTGATGAAATAAAATATGACCGACAAATGCGACGGCCATACCGACTAAAGCACCTACAAAAACTTCCGTTGGTTTATGACCTAAATATTTATTAATAATTCGAGATTCATAGTTGGAAAATCCCGGTTCAACGGGAACAGAAGTTTGAAGGGTTTGATGACTCTCTTTTTCAATCACTGGTTGCTTTTTTTGTTCTAAGTAATGGCGAGCTAAAACATCTAATACGAGTCCTTGCTCTCCACTTTGACGTCGAATCGCCATGGAATCAAACATGACGATAATACCAAAAACGGTCGCAATCGCAACAGAAGGAGAAGATAAACCGTATTGCAACGCGAGACTTACAATTAAACAACTCACTGCGGCCGAGTGTGAACTTGGCATGCCACCCGTTGCGGTAATAATTTGAATATCGACTTTATTGCGCCGATTTTTCAAATAGGCAATGGGGAATTTAATAAGTTGCGTAAAAATAATAGCGATTAGAGAATTTAAAAGAGGAACATTCATGGTGATAATCGCTCCTTTGTGTTTCAATCTATTAAATATTTTAACAAAAAAACCGCTTGATACCTAGTTATTCACCTAGGAATCAAGAAGATTGGTTAAAAGTAATGAAATTAGAAAATAAATGCGTTAAAATAGTAGTTGCGATTTAGAAAGTAACTTTAAGGAGTGGATTAAGTGTCGAAATTTTTACAATTAAATATCGATAAATTATCTAAAGATATTATTTTACATACAAATAAAGGAGATATTGCTTTAGCAGTTTTCGAAGAAGCAGCTCCTAAAACAGTCCATAACTTTGTTGAATTAGCTCGCCAAGGAAAATACGACGGCGTTATTTTCCACCGCGTGATTAAAGACTTTATGATTCAAGGCGGAGACCCAACGGGAACAGGAATGGGTGGCGAAAGTATTTATGGTGGCAACTTTGAAGATGAGTTTCATGAAGAGTTGTTTAACTTAAGAGGTGCTTTATCAATGGCTAACGCTGGTCCGAACACGAATGGAAGCCAGTTCTTCATTGTAACGGCTAAGCACGTACCATCTGATTTACTTCAACAAATGGAACAAGCAGACTATCCTCAAGAAATTATTGAAGCCTACGCAAATGAAGGTGGAACGCCTTGGCTAGACGGACGTCATACTGTTTTTGGACAAGTCGTTGAAGGCATGGATGTGGTTGAAGCAATTGAAAATGTTGCGACGCTATCAGATCATCCAGAAGAAGACGTCGTCATTGAAAGCATTACGATTAACGACGACTCAGTAGCTTAAGAAGGAGGTTAGGGAATATTGAAGAGTTCATTTAAGATTGGTGATATTGTTGAAGGCGAAGTAACGGGCATTCAACACTATGGTATTTTTGTCAAATTATCTGACAAAGAACAAGGACTCATCCATATTTCTGAATGTGATCATGGGTATATTACGCATCTAGACCAAATTGCTAAAGTGGGCGAACGCCTAAAAGTGCAAGTGATTGATATTGATGAATATACTCATAAGATCAGCTTATCCCTTCGAACGCTACATCCATTAAACGTTCCGCCATTTCCGGCGAAACTCAAACGAAAAAAATACCGCTCTTTACCAAAAATCGGCTTTTCTTCCATTCGAAAAATTATGCCTCATTGGATTAAAGAAGGGCTCCACTCTGTGGAAATTGACGAAGCAAATTTATTTAAAAAGAAAAAATAGGAGGTCCTTTGGATGAAAAAGGTAACATTTAACTACGAAAAAGCAAACAGCTTTTTTAACGATCACGAATTAGACTACTTAAAACCTTTTGTTGAAGTGGCTCATGAGATGATCCATAACAAAACAGGTCAAGGTAATGACTTTTTAGGTTGGGTCGATTTACCCGTAGACTACGATAAAGAAGAATATGAACGTATTCAAAAAGCAGCTAAAGAAATTCGCGAAAATAACGAAGTACTCGTTGTGATCGGAATTGGAGGCTCTTACTTAGGGGCACGTGCTGCCATTGAGTTTTTAGACCACAGTTTTGCAAGCTACTTAAATGGCCAAAAAGGTCAGCCAGCCGTTGTTTTTGCTGGTAACAACATTAGCTCAACTTACTTACATGACTTAATGGACTTTATCGGAGACCGTGATTTTGCGTTAAACGTTATTTCTAAATCCGGAACAACAACGGAACCAGCCATTGCTTTTAGACTATTAAAAGAAAAACTTATTCAAAAATATGGTGAAGAAAAAGCAGCTGAACGTATTTACGTGACTACAGACGCTAAGCGCGGAGCTTTAAAAGAAGAAGCAAACGCTCAAGGATACGAAACTTTTGTTATTCCAGATGACGTAGGTGGACGCTTTACTGTCTTAACCGCCGTTGGGTTACTTCCAATTGCTGCAGCGGGCTTTAATACGGATGAATTATTTAAAGGAGCTCAAGCAGCTTACGAAGAGTACAGTCAAAAAGAGTTAGAAAAGAATGCGGCTTACCAATATGCAGCTTTACGTAATATTTTATACCGTAAAGGGAAAACAATGGAACTATTAATTAGTTACGAACCAGCTTTAATTTCCTTTAACGAATGGTGGAAACAACTCTTTGGCGAGTCTGAAGGGAAAGACTTTAAAGGCATTTACCCATCAAGCGCAAGCTTTTCAATGGACCTTCACTCATTAGGTCAATATATTCAAGAAGGTCAACGTAACTTATTCGAAACAGTCATTAAAGTCGGCGAACCTCGTCATGACTTGGCTATTCCAGAAATGGAATCAGATTTAGACGGTTTAGGTTACTTAGAAGGTAAAACCGTGGACTTTGTTAATACAAAAGCTTTCGAAGGAACATTACTAGCCCATACGGATGGACAAGTACCAAACTTTATCGTTAATATTCCTACATTAGATGAATACAGTTTAGGTTACTTAATTTACTTCTTCGAAAAAGCTGTTGCGATGTCAGGTTACTTAAACGGGGTTAACCCATTTGACCAACCTGGAGTAGAAGCATACAAGAAAAATATGTTTGCTTTACTTGGCAAGCCAGGATTTGAAGAGTTAGCTAAAGAATTAAACGAACGTTTATAATTAAAGAATGAGAGCCTGTTATGCGACAGGCTCTTTTTTTAATGAGCTATTGGATTGACGATATTGAGCGGGAGTGACTTGGAACTCCTTTTTAAAAGTGCGACTAAAGTAAGCGGGTTCGGAAAACCCAACTTGATCACTAATGTCTGCGATGAGTTGATCGGAGCTAGTGAGGAGCTTTTGCGCTTTTTTTAAGCGATACTTAATTAAATAGTGACGAAAACTAACCCCCGTTGTCTTTTTGAATAGTCGGCTAATATAACTAGGGCTAAAGTTAAAATGGCTGGCGATATCTTCTAAAGTGATCTCAGACGGGTAGTGGAGATGGATGTACTGTAAAACATCATAAATAATTTGCTTACGTTGATCGGATATATCGATTAAATAAGGTTTATGAAGAAGGGATATTTCATTGGCTTTGATGATCGAACGATGAAAAGCTAACAGAAGTTCATCTTCATCCTGTAAAGGCAGTTGAATCACATCATTAATTTGATTTCTTAAAGCATAAATTAAATAATCTTTCGTCACAAAATGAGTGAGCAAAATAAACTGAACATTGGGGTGATGGCTAGTCCACCTTTGATGATAAGCTGCAAATTGTTCTAAAGATAAATAGGTCACGTCAAGAACGATGAGATCAATTTCTTCATTTTTCAATGTATCATTGACTTGGTTTAAATGAATAGAAGAAAGGCATTTAGTATTAAAAAAGTGTTGGTGGACAAAGGATTGAATTGTTTCGATCATGTCAGTTTGCAGATCAACTAATTGAATGTAACACATAATAAACCCTCTTTATGACTTTGTGAATGTGAATATTATTACGATATACATAAAAGTACAAAATGATAACAAAATAGTAATACCCTATGAATGCGCTTCCATTATACACTATGTATAGAAATAAATCATATGAAAAGAAAGGGAGCTATTCAAATGTTACTCGACAAAACAATTTCTGTAGATCAATTAATTCAATTAGCCGCCGATGCCCAAAAAGAATACCGTCAATTCGATCAAGGAGCCGTAGACCGGGTAGTTGAAGCGATGGCGACCGCTGCTACAGACCAAGCCGAACATCTTGCAACGTTAGCCCACGAAGAAACAGGTTTTGGAAACATTAAAGATAAAACAACGAAAAACTTGTTCGCCTCTCAAACGATTTATGAATATTTAAAAGATAAACCTTCCGTTGGAATTTATGAACGAGATGAAGCCAATAAAATTTACAAAGTAGCCCGGCCTATTGGCGTTATCGCCGCACTGATTCCAATGACTAATCCAACGTCCACTGTTATTTCTAAAGTACTGAATGCATTAAAGGCACGAAATAGTATTATTTTATCCCCTCACCCAAGGGCGGAAAAAGGTATCATTGAAACAGCGAAAATTTTAAATGAGGCTGCTGTTAAAGCCGGTGCGCCGGATGGACTGATTCAAGTACTAGTGTCACCTACTTTAGAAAAGACACAGGAACTTCTTCACCATGAAGGCATTGGCTTAAACTTAGCTACTGGTGGTACACCGATGGTAAAAGCAGCTTATGCTTCAGGTAACCCAACCATTGGAGTAGGTGGTGGGAATACGCCGATTATTATTGACGAAGGCGCTGACTTAGCTTTTGTTGCTAAGACCATTGTTGATTCAAAAACTTTTGACTATGGTGTGATTTGTTCATCGGATCAGCACATCATTACGCTTAAATCAATGGAAGATGAAGTTAAAGAAGCGCTAAAAGATGCTAAAGTATACTTCTTAACACCGGAAGAAGCACAAAAGATTGATGAATTAATTTTCTTAAAACCAGGAGTTAAAAATATTGATGTGGTCGGACAACCGGCCCATAAAATTGCGAAGATGGCCGGAATCGATACGCCTGAAGATACGACGTTACTTTTAGGGTATGCACCAGAAGATGTTAGCATTGAATCTTGCTTTACCCGGGAAGTGTTAGGTCCTGTTTTAGGATTCCATTTAGTAGACGATTTTGATGGGGCAGTCAACAAAGCTAACGACTTATTAGACCAAGAAGGTAAAGGACACACCTCGGTTCTATTTTCTAATAATCAAGATCATATTGAAAAATACGGTATCGAAGTCAACTGCTCTCGTAACTTAGTTAACACTCAAGGAGTTTTAGGTTCGATCGGAGCGATCACGAACTTACCGCCATCCTTAACATTAGGAGTAGGAACAGAAGGGGGCGGAAGTTTAACCCACAACGTTGCCTACGAAGATTATTTCAACACCGTCTACGTCGCTTTCGGTGAATAAAATTAATAGACTACCAAATGAAACAAGCTCTCTTACGGGAAGTAGGAGAGCTTGTTGCTTTAATCTTAAAATGTTTGGCTTGAAAGGACTTCTTTCGTGATGCGTTTTCGAATGTTGTTGGTGTTTTTGCGAAGCATGCCATTAATTAAAAACAAATCAATAAATACCCAGAGTCCTGTCGGAATGAACCAGGTAAACACACCAGTCAGTGTAGTAGTAAGTAATAAAATTAATCCACTAATTGGGCGGCCTAAATAAAAGCGGTGGGCGCCGATACCGCCGAGAACAAACCACAATAAATAAGCCGCTCCGGCACTTTTCTTTTCGTTTTGGACCCGTTGTTCTACATAAGCTTTTTCTTCTAGTGATAAATAGTCGCGCATTGTCTCCTCCATAATATGACTTAATTACATTGTTAATACATTAGCATAAACTTAAGTAACATAGAAAGAACACGAAAACTACTCGCAACCAATCCCGTCATTATCCCGGTCAAACTTAGGATCCCATCCAGGGTCTCCAGGGTAAATTGGAGCAGCACCTGCTGCACGAACTTCAGAACAGTTTTTATAGTAGACATTTGATTGGTTTTCGGTAGTCGTATCTGGCGTTGCCGCAAGGGGCGCAATTTGTTGGCCAGTTCGGGCTTCAGCTTTAGCGACAAAGTTAGGCTGACTTCCATCCCATACGCCTAATCCACTGCTGTGAGCGTAATCTTGGGAATCATAAATAGCATTTACATATTGACTATTAATATATCCATCGATATATCGCGCAATCGCTAATCCTTCGGTGACTAAAATTTCTTGAAGTAAAATACCGTCTACCCAGACATGAACTAAATCCCGTTGATAATGATCTTTTTCTTTTCCCTCATATTCAACTTCAATTACATCTGCATTATTAAACAGTTCAATGACCCGCTGCTTAGCTGTCTGTGCGTAAGGGTTAGGATCTTTTAACTCGGGAGTATCGATTAATAAAAATCGTGCCTTAATACTTGGTTCTTGAACTCGGTCTAAAATAAAGTCTGCCGTATCTCCATCGATCACGTTCCAATCGAGAACTGTAAATATTTTTTCTTCGTCTCTTGATGATTGAGCTAACGTAATATAACCTAAATTCTCGCTGTTTACCTCTGACTGCGCATTGAAAGTAGGGAGCAACAGAGTGCTCAAGAACATTCCGAGAATGAAACGCGTCATTTTTTTCTTCATCTAAATATCTCCTTATCTTTAAAATACTTTTCATTGATGAAAAGCTATGTGTACTATAGCGAAGGTTGATGAAGTTGTCTATATAATTTTTGCTAGCTAAGCAAAACATCTAATATCTTCAATTGTTAATCCTTACCTTTTATGACATAATAATGATTAAGATTACAGATAGGTGGTTGAATATAGTGGATACAGTGAAAGTGGAATCATTTTTAAAGATAGTAGAAGTAGGAAGTATTTCCAAAGCAGCAGAATTACTTTACGTAAGTCAGTCCACTTTATCCGGACGCTTGAGTAGTTTAGAAAAAGATTTAAATGTCATGCTCGTAAAAAGAGGCCAAGGAATTAAAGGCATTCAACTTACCCAAAAAGGTTTAGAGTTTTTAGAGTTGGCGATTAACTATTTACAACTTCAACGTAAAATAGAAGCATGGAGTCAACAAGAGGATTTAACTGAAGTAAGAGTAAGTATTCCTCATAGTTTAAATACTTACTTCTTAAATAGTTTCTACTATAAAATGGCCAATGAGAGAATTCTACCGTTAAACATTACCTCCCACTGGAACCATACGATCTATGAAAGACTGCATACTCACGAAATTGAAATGGCGATTGTTTCAAGGCCATATAATACAACGAATCTGCAAACCTATCAATTGTTCAGCGAACCTTTAGTGATTGTCTATCGCGAAGGGGTAGCGGATTATTCTACTATTAAGAACATCAAGCGACTACCGCGCCAACAACAAATTGAATTTGATTGGGGACCGGATTTTCATATTTGGGCGAATGAACATTGGCCGATGGAAGAATTACCAGCCATTACTGTCGACTCTGTTGATCTACTACTTCAATTATTGAACATGCCTCAATCATGGGCAGTTATTCCATTATGTATTTATCGTCAAATGAAGGATTCGATGCAATTGAAAAGGATTGATGTAGTTGATCCGATTTACCGCGCATTGTACGTTGTTCAACATAAAAGTAAAACAACAGACCAAGAATTATCACTGCAACTCTTTATTGATGAGTTGAAAAAAGAGCTAAAAGACAAGGAGTCTCAAGGTCTATGCGTAACCCATTTCGACTAAATAGATAATTTTCAAAAAATGTAAGGGTATCATACATATGTGACACAAAAACATAAAAAAAAGAGGAGCTTCTGGTACACTATATCTAGACAAAATAAAAACCATAGTGTGAAAGGAAGCTCCCCATGAAGTCAATTATAACAGAAGAAATGCGATATAGGCAAAAAGTTGTTGAGTATGCGGAAAAATATGATAATAACGCCAAAGCAGCCCGTCGTTATGGCACAAGCCGTCAAAACGTCCAACGTTGGCGCAAGCGTTACGATAAGACGTGGGATAGCTTACGTAACAAAAGTCGCCGTCCTCACAGTCATCCAAACCAACATACTCAAGAAGAACTTCAACTGATTCAGAAAAAATACCGTCGATTTAAG
>NZ_FNEL01000049.1 GCF_900100125.1 Dolosicoccus paucivorans
CGTATGTTTAGGACGACGACCTTTGAGAGATTGATGCTCAGAAGCGTTATCTTGAGCCAATTGAGCATCGTAACAGGTTGACTTAACACGCTTGAGTTCTCGATAAATCGTCGAACGGTGACGCCCGATGGCTTCAGCAATTTGACTCGCTGTATAGCCTTCATGATAAAGTATTTCTATTTTTGAACGGTCTTCTATGGTAAGATGTTTGTAGCTCATAACAGGTCCTCCGTGTGTGTTTTTGTGGTTACTAACATTTTACACGAACCTGTTATGGGTTTTCTTGTTTGTCGCAATTAATTTTACAATCTATCATATACAAAAAAGCCACCCGCGCGGGTGGCTTTTGTTACTTACAAGATGGGTGGTTGTGTCCTGGGGTGAGTACCCCAAACTTTCGAGATCCATCAGAGGTTTGTAATGTAGTCCAATAGACAACGCCTTGAGGGTTTGGGTCATAGCCTACCCAAAGATATTGACCATCATCGTATTGTTGGGTAATGTTACGCTGTTCGCCTTGTCTGAGTGTTTCGTAAAGTTGAGTGAGTTCTCCTTGTGGTGTTTTAAAGACGCGTAAATAAGGGGCAGTGACGGTTAAATGATGGTGCAACCGTGTGGCGGGTTGTCGATGTTGAGGTAACCACCTTGCATACCCTTGAATGACCGGCTCGTTCCAATGATAAGTCCGCCGTCCAACTTGAGAGTAGCCATTAACAAAAGTATTGCCTTCAATAGTCGTAATTTGGTCGCCTTGCACGGTTTCAACAAAGCCAATATGTTGGGCAATACCTTCAGGGTCTCTACCCCAATGGAAAAAGATTAAGTCTCCTGGCTTAGGTCGAACCTTCCCTAAATACTTTCCACTCTTTTTAAGAAGCATTTTATGTCGTTCGACACCACATTCTCGCTGGGTTAAATGACTCACACCCAGTTGATCCGCCATGACAGTAACAAAAGCATCACACCAATCATCTTGATAAGTCACTTGATAGCCTTGGGGTCGTGGTTGAACGGCGTTATATTGGTCGATTAATTGTCTGTGCTGCGTGCTTCCTTTAGTCACACCAAGGTATGTCTTTAAATGAGTGATTAACTTGGAGGCATTGATCGGCTTCCCTTGCCCGTCCAGTTCATCTAATTGGTAATGGTTTACTTGATTGATCGCTTCCCGGCGCCCTTTCATTAACGTTAAGTATTTCTCGTATCGCGCGGTAGAATCTTCTACATTCATCATGGCATAATCATACTTGGCGCCACCGACTTTAAATAATCCCCTCACTGCGTCTTCAAAAGTTTGCGCATTTCTTACGTTATAAAGAGTTTGTAGTAAGTAGATCCAATCTTTCCAACCCTCTTCAATAGAGTGGTAACGAATATAAAATCCCCCTTCGCGAATTGGACGGGAGCTTCCTTTCGTAACTTTAACACCACTCGGGCGAGTTGCTTCACCCGTCCAAGTCATTCCCACCCAATTATTATCGCTTACCGCAACTTTAGATGTTCCCCATAGACTTTCAACGTGCAGTTGCACCATTAAAAAAGAAACCGGCACGTTAAGTTTTTTGGCGTAAGTTTGTAGTGTCTTTATTTGATCCGTTGTTAATGTGGCTTTGTTATAAGTGAGTGTCATAGACAGCCTCCTTTAATAGGGTTTGTACTGATTCATAAATTCCAGTAGACGCTAGGCCTGATAGGATACCGAGCACAATGTCTTTGTTTAATAAGTAGCCCAACACGCCGCCTAACAATGCGACGTAGATGGGAATATAGTGGGTGTATTTTTGGGTCAATGGAGTTGTTTTAATGGTGTAGCCTAATAAGTAACTAATTAAGGTAATGAGTGGGTTGAGGGCCATGGTGTTTTCTCCTTGTAGTAATTAGTAAGTGTATGGGTGGTTAAAGTTAATTCATCTAACTGAAGTTGTTGCTGTTGGATTCTTTTCGTTAGTTCTTGACGTTCTTTTTGGGCGTCTTTTAAGTCGCGGTGAATAAAAGCGTTGGTGTGGTCCAGTTGGATGAGGGATTGGTTCAGGTCGTTGATCATGTGTTCTAGCCGTTGGATCGGGTGGTTAATTAAGCGGTAAAACCAAGTTAGTAAGGTAATGATCGCCATTAAGCTACCAGACCAAAGGGCTAGTTGTTGTAGCGTCAGTTCCATGTTAAATCCTCCTTACAAAAAAGCCCCAAGGAATGCACCTTGGGGATCAGTCATTAGTTCTTGAAAATATCAGTAACAATGCGTTCAACGTAACGAGCGCTGGATGGTTCGGCGTAGAGTTTATCGCCTTCTAAGTAGAAAGCGTCGGCTTCAACAATGCGTTCCATCGCTTGTTGGACAATGTCAGGTGATAAGTTTTCTTTCGGTTGTTTGATGCGTAATGTGCGGTTTTTGTCGGCTCCATTTTTGAAGATTAATTCTAATTGTTTCATTTAATCAAATCCTTTCTTAAGCAAAGTAGTGAGTTTGGACAACTGTCACGGCTTCTTGGCAAGAGTCGTCAATGAGAGAGTCAAACGATTCAATCACTTCTTTAATGACGTCTCCTGTCGCCCCTTCTTTTAATCCTTTAAGGATGAGTTTAGCTCCTTTTTCTGTCCCGTCGTCGATTAATAACTCCAATTGTGCTTCTTTAAATGTGTTGTTCATGTTATATTCCCCTTTCGTGTTGTTGTAAATCGATTTACACCTATAACAACGAACCTCACTTCAAATGTGTTACCCCTCTTTGAATAAATCTTTCAAAACCGTTAGTTCTTTAGCTAACTGAGTCTTTCGTTTGTAGTAAGTTTTGCGACTAATGCCTAAAGATTCGGCGCGGTCTTTGTGGGTTAATGAGTCGTCTAATAGTAAATAAAGAAGAGCGAGTTGGTCTTTAGTTAATTGAGGTAATAATTCGCGCCACTGGTCGTTCCAATCTAAAGCTTCCTCTAAGGCTGCTTGAGGGGAAGGCTCTATTGGGAATGTTTCGACAGTTGTTTCTTTATCTTGGTAGTTGCCTAACTTTCGCAGTTCATCGGTGACCGCCCACAGCATTCTACTTCTGGCAAAGCTGATAAATTGATAGCGATCCTTTTCGATCTTTGATAGAGGGTTCACCTTGGTGTGGTGAGCGGCGTGAAGTAGGGCGATTCTAGCTACTTGCGCAAAATCGTCATAGTCACTGCTTAATGGGTTAATGGATAGTCGTTTTAAGACGTGGTGCACTAAGGGTTCGTATTGGGTTAAGATGTCTTGTTGAATTGTAATCGGTAATGCGTTCATTTGGGTACTTCCTTTTTTTATTTTTTTCAAGGCCTTGTACCTTAGTTATACCCGAATGTTTTTAGTGGTGAAAATGGTCACAAATAAGGTAAAATAAAAAATGGAAATGGAAAGTTTTGGGTAAAGTAACAGATTTTCCTTCCAATTTCAATAAGAAATTGATTAGAAATCATTGGAGGACAAAAAAGTGATCGAAAACGTTGATACAGTAGTCAAAGAGCTCATATTACGACCGGAAAAACTCTATGAGAAGCCCCTTTGCCTGAGTCTAATCCGCCAATCTTTAGAAACGAGTCATAAAGAATCGATTCCAGCAGATCCTTTAGTCATCTTAGACTTAAAAGGGACCAATTATTCAGGTCACGAGACTTATTTTATTGATGTAAACGGTGTAGCTTGGTTATCTAAAGGTTCGGAACGGGTGTTAGTGGAGGCGTTATTTAACCAATATCAATTTGGTTATGAGTCTTGGAGTCCGTGGATTCGCAAAAAGAGTGGGCTAGGAGGAACAGTGATGCCTTATGTGAATGGCAATCAAGTGTATTTATGCATTCCTTATCCGGAAAATCAAAATCGCCGGCGAAGGACTTGGCTGAATATTTCCAAGTGTTTAGAGATACGAATTGATGGCTTGCCGATTACAGGGCCAATTCCTAAACAAGCTCGTGAAATTATCTTTTGTTACCCAGGTTTTAAAGTGATCTATACGACGCGTCTTTGTTTAATTTTAAAGCAGTTAAGGTTGGCGAAAACATTCATGAATCACTGGCATGAATATTACTTAGCGCAAATGGAAAAGTTGAATTATCAGTGGAATATTCATTATCCAGGAGACAGCAGTTGTTTAAAGCATGTTCAACCTTATGAGAATGAGCAGTTAAATAATCTGACGTCTGACGATTACCACGCCTTTCTAGCGGCGAGTGCGGTGAGAGAGATTTATGAAGGAACCGTCAATGCGACAAACCGTAAACGTCATGCCCTCTTAGAAGATACAGTTTACGCCCGTAAAAATATTAAAGAACTTATTCAAATTCAAAAGGATAATGAGTCTTAAATAATGATTGACAAGTAAAGCGGTTTCATTGATGATTAAGTTACTATTATTTGTTTGAGAAGGTGAATCAATGAAGAAGATCGGAATTTTAACCAGTGGTGGGGATGCGCCGGGGATGAATGCGGCCATTAACGCCATTACGTGGGCGGGCGCTAAAGCCGGCGTAGAAATTAGAGGTTACCAAGAAGGGTATAACGGGTTGATTGATAATGATTACCGTTTACTAGAGCCTTATAAAACATCTCATCATGCGAATTTAGGGGGGACGCTGTTAGGATCCTCTCGTTCGGAACGCTTTATGGAGCCAGAAATTCGTGAAAAGATGGTGGAGCGTTTAAGAAAAGAAGGGGTAGAAGGGTTAGTTGTTATTGGCGGAGATGGAAGTTACCGCGGAGCCCAGGCATTAACTCGTTTAGGCTTTCCAACGGTGGCTATCCCAGGAACGATTGATAATGATATTCCGCTAACGGAGTTGACTTTAGGGTTTAAGACGGCGATTTCTAATGTGATTGATGCGATTGATAAAATTGCGACAGCAAGTGCAAGTCATAGCTTTGTGTTCGTTGTGGAAGTGATGGGACGTTTAGCCGGAGACATTGCTTTATGGACAGGAACGGCTGCTTTTGCGGATGCGATTATCGCTACTAAAGAAGATTATGATTTAGAAGCTATTCATGAAAAAATCCAATTCTCTAAAGCTCAACACAAGCGTTATCAACTCATTGTTTTAGCTGAAGGAGTCGCAAGCGCAGATGAATTTAAAGAAGAAATGGACGCAAAATTCGGCTATGAATTACGTAAACTAGCCTTAGGACATATTCAAAGGGGCGGAAACCCAAGTGTGGATGACCGTATTTTAGGTAAGCTCTTTGGAGAGCGTGCTTTTGAGTACTTGCATAATGATGAAGGACCAGGCTGTGCGTTAGGTATTAAAGAGAATAAAGTAAGTGAGATGGATATAGAAGAAGTGTTGGGGAGCAAAAACGAGATAAATAGACCTTATCAATAAAAGGAGACAACTTATCGGTTGTAAGTTTCGACCGATAAGTTGTCTATTTTTATTCTATTCTCTTAGAAAGGATTTAAATTTAATGGTATCTAAATTTAAAAGTTGTCTGCTAGCAAAAGCGATGCAACCCAAGATAGTTGAATTAAATTTTAAATTAGATGATTTAATCTTTGTTCGCTTAACGTACTTGTTATCTATGACTGAGTTGACAGCTTCAAGGAGCTCTGGAACTTTTCTTAATATCTCCGAATCAATAGTTACTAATTCGGGACCAATCATAGTGATGAGATTATTAATGGCGATACCTAAGTAGTGAAAATGTGTAGTGAGGATATCTCGACAAACGGTATTTTCAAGCCACTCTTTGCGAATGTTATGAATATCTATAGAGTGTTCAGCGAGTTCGCCCATGAGGGAAGGATTAGATACATATTGCTCTAGACAACCTCTGTTTCCACAAGAACATTTTTTACCAAAAGGTACGACAATCGAGTGACCAATTTCTCCTACTAATCCGTATGACCCTGTGATCAAATGACCATTTTCGATAATTCCAGCTCCTACTCCATAATGAATACTGATGTTAATAAAGGACTCAGGAAGATCTCCGAAAGTGTACGCTCCTAAAGCAGATAAATTTGCTTCGTTATTTATAAAAATAGGCAACTTAAATTCTTCAAATAAAATTTGATATAAATCTATTTGGTCTAATATATAATTTGGTGTATAGATAATAACATTATCAAGAGTCATACCATGTATAGCAATTGAAATAGCTTTAACCGGTGACTCCTGAGAATGGGTAGCGAATAGTTGATAAATTGTTTCTTTTACTTGATTAAGAATTGATTGATTGTCGTCTCCATTTAACGGAGAAGAATTTAGAGTAGCTACTGTTCCATCTAAGTTGCTTATGCAATAAGTTAGAGTATCTGGAGAAACATCTAAGGAAATAATAGAGGCATGATTAGGGTTAAACTGTAGTATAATTGGTCTCCTTCCGCCATGAGGAGAGGCGGAACCTCGTCCTTTTTCGATAACTAACTTGTTTGCTATTAAATTCGAGACAATATCTGAAACAGAAGGTTTAGTTAAACCTGTTTCTTTGGATATAAATGTTCTTGACACCTCTTCATTTTCAATAATTGTTTTAAGTACATGCTTTGTATTTAATTGTCTAATATTAGACGGGGTGTTTTCCATATTTCTTTGGGCCTCCATTATATAAAGTAGTCAAATATGAACGATAGAGTAGATTAGTCTAGAATAAGTAGTTTAATTTTTTGTAACTATAAAGGATGGTATATAACTAACTGTATCAAATTTAAGTGTGAAGGTACAGCCTATAAGCTAGTACACTTGAATAGAATTTATATTTTTGTAATATTTGTTGACAAAATAAAACGCTTACATTAAACTGTAAAGCAGATAGTTAGTTAAGGATATAAACTAACTGAAAATATTTATAAGGAAAAGGAGAATTACAAATGGTATATTTCCCAGATGTAGAAAAGATTAAGTATGAAGGTCCAGAGACAAAGAATAAATTAGCATTTAGATATTACAATCCGGACGAAGTAGTTTTAGGCAAGACTATGAGAGAGCATCTTAGATTTGCAGTTGCTTATTGGCATACAATGACAGCAGATGGAAGCGACCCATTCGGTGAGGGAACTTATCGCAGAAATTGGCACGGCGAGAGCCCAATGGAAACAGCAAAGAACCGCGTAGAAGCATTCTTTGAACTCTTAGAGAAGTTAGACGTCGACTACTTCTGTTTCCACGATGTAGACATTGCTCCTCAAGGAGATAGCTTAGAAGAATTTTTAAACAATTTAGACGTTATTACTGATCTTATTAAAGAAAAAATGGATGAAACTGGTAAAAAATTATTATGGAACACAGCGAATATGTTCTCTCATCCACGCTTTGTTAACGGTGCGGCGACTTCTAACAATGCAGATGTTTATGCTTATGCTGCTGCTCAAGTTAAAAAAGGTTTAGAAATTAGTAAAAAACTGAATGGTGAAAACTATGTCTTTTGGGGTGGCCGTGAAGGGTATGAATCACTCTTAAATACAGATTATGCCTTAGAGCAAGATAACATGGCTCGTTTCTTTAAGATGGCAGTAGATTATGCAGAAGAACTTGATCATGATGTACAGTTCCTGTTAGAGCCTAAACCAAAAGAGCCAATGACTCACCAATATGATTACGATGCTGCAACTACGATGGCGTTCCTTCATAAATATAACTTACAAGATCACTTCAAGCTTAACTTAGAAGGTAACCATGCTACTTTAGCTGGGCACACTTTTGAGCATGAATTGAGAGTAGCGCGTACAGAAAACATGCTAGGATCTATGGACGCTAACCACGGCGAAACAATGCTAGGTTGGGATACTGACGAGTTCCCATACAATGTTTTAGATATT
This sequence comes from Dolosicoccus paucivorans, assembly GCF_900100125.1. Taxonomy (GTDB): domain Bacteria; phylum Bacillota; class Bacilli; order Lactobacillales; family Aerococcaceae; genus Dolosicoccus; species Dolosicoccus paucivorans. The sequence goes on from NZ_FNEL01000049.1 coordinate 7,764, forward strand.
ACATTAGCTATGTACGAGGTTTTAGAAAACGATGGAATTGCTCCTGGTGGAATTAACTTTGACTCAAAACTAAGACGAACATCTACTGATATGGAAGATCTTTTATTAGGGCATATCGCTGGAATGGATACATTTGCTCGTGGATTATTAGGAGCAGCGAAATTAAAAGAGGATAAATTCTTTGATAACATTATTTCTGAAAGATACAGTTCATTTGAAGAAGGTATCGGAAAAGACATTGTGGAAGGAAATACGTCTCTAACTGAATTAGCTGAATATGCTATGAACAATGATGATATTAAAGTTCCATCTAACCACTTAGAATACTATAAATCACTATTGAACGACTATCTTGTGTAAACACATTCAAACTTTAGGAGGATCCGTATGAGTTATGTACTAGGTTTAGATTTAGGTACAGGGTCGATGAAAGGCTTGCTGTATACAAAAACAGGTGAACTAATTTTTAGCCACAGTGAAGCGTATCCAGTAACTTCTGAAAAAAAGGGGTACAGCGAACAAGCTCCAAAAGATTGGATTCAGGCCTGTGAAGAAATTATCACTAAAATGATTGAAATAGTACCAGACAGTAAACAACAGCTAGAAGGTATTAGCTTCTCGGGGCAAATGCATAGCTTAGTTTTAACAAATGAAGAGGACCGCGTGGTCCGTCCAGCTATCTTATGGAATGATGTGCGAACTACAAAGCAATGTGACGAAATAAAAGAGAGATTAGGCGACACTTTACTAAAGGTTACGAAAAATAAAGCTTTAGAAGGTTTTACATTGCCAAAAATACTTTGGGTACAAGAAAATGAACCGGAAAATTGGCAAAAAACTCGTCATATAATGATGCCTAAGGATTATTTAGGATTCTATTTAACTGGTGTTTACTATACGGATTACTCTGATGCTGCAGGGACGCTCCTATTAAATATAAAAAATAGGAGCTGGTCTTCTGAGATCTTAGAAGAGTTTGACATCCCTTCAAGCTATATGCCTAAACTTTATGAATCTTCAGGACAAGTAGGCCAGTTAACGCCAGGGTTAAAAGAAAAGTTTGGATTTGAGACAGATATAAAGGTGTTTGCAGGTGGAGCAGATAATCCTTGTTCAGCATTAGGTTCTGGATTAGTATCATCTGAAACAGCGATGGTTTCTCTAGGAACTAGTGGAGTTGTTTTGACTAAAGAAGACGACGAAGATGTTAACTATGAGGGGACATTACATGTTTTCAATGACGTTATGTCAGATCAATTATATTCAATGGGAGTTACGCTATCAGCTGGGAATTCATTACATTGGTATAAAAACACATTTGCACCGGAACAAAGTTACGATGAGCTTTTAACGAAAGCGGCTCAAATAGAACTAGGATCAGGCGGGCTGTTATTTACTCCTTATATTAACGGTGAAAGAACACCCCATACTAATAGTCAAATTAGAGGTTCATTTATTGGATTAGATAACCAGCATACTTTAGATCATCTTACTAGAGCTGTTATAGAAGGAATAACTTTTTCTTTACAGGACTGTTTAAGTTTAGTAGAAGAAAATAAAGAAATTAAGGAGATTATCTCAGTAGGTGGTGGCTCAAGAAGTGAATTATGGCGTCAAATTCAAGCAGACATTTTTAATGCACCAGTGATTACTATCGAATCACAAGAAGGACCGGGAACGGGAGCCGCTATGTTAGCAGCTCTAGGATTAGGATGGTATCACTCAGTAGAAGATTGCGTTGAAAAGTTTGTTAGTTACTCAGAGCCTATCTCACCAGTTCCTGAAAATGTGAAGTTATACAACGAAATTTATAAAGTGTATCAAGATGTCTACCAGAATACGCGAGAGATTACTGCTCGCTTGAACAAAGTAACAGGTGTGCAAGATGAGAGTTAATATTGAAAAGTTTGGCGTATTTAATGGTCAAATTGTAGAAGAAATTTTCGTTACGAATAGTAATGACATTACGGTTAGCTTTTTGACGTTAGGAGCACGTATCAATAGATTTATAGTAAAAGATGAAAATATTATTCTTGGATTTGATAGTATGGATAAACTATTGAATCATAGAGAATTATACTATGGTGCGACTATTGGACCGGTAAGTGGACGAATTGTAGAAGGACACTTTTCATTAAATGGTCAAGAGTACTTTGTGGATAAAAATGAAGGCGACAACCATCTTCACGGAGGAGTTAAAGGCTATGATTGGCAGAATTGGGATTTTGAGATACTAGAGGCCCAAAAAGAGATCAAGTTTTACTTAAGGGATCAAAGTGCAAATAGCGGCTATCCAAGTGATATAAACGTCAGCGTTATTCATACTTTTAATGATAAGAATGAGTGGACCGTGACTTATGAGGCAGATAGCGAAGCGGAAACTATTTTTGATCCTACTAACCATGTGTACTTTAATTTAAATGGGAATCAAGTAGGAACGATCGAAGATCATTATCTTCAAGTGAATGCAAACTATTATTACCCCGTAGCAGATGATGTGACGCCTCGGGCTAACATGGAAGCTGTAGAGAACACTCCCTTTGATTTTAGAAAGAAAAGAAAAATTGGAGATGCTATTCAAGCTGACCACGAGCAAATAAGAAAAGTTAAAGGAATCGATCATCCTTTCGTATTCGGTAATGGGAGTCCACAGGTGGAACTTATTGCTCCTTTAAAAAGTCGAAAGATTATTATTGAAACTGACGCTCCAGGAGCAGTAATCTACACTCATAATAAAGTAGGTACAGAAATAGACATTTGGGGGACCCCTTTAAAACCTTATGCGGGAATAGCGATAGAGCCTCAAATTCTATTGGGTAATTCGAAAAAACTAGGAGTAGAAAAAGCATCATTAAGTAAGGAAAATAAGTTTTTATCGCAAACCAAATATTCTTATATCGAAGAATAATAGTATATTACTTAAAATAGATTGGAGGCACATTGAGGAAGCTGAGCGCTCTTCAATAAAAGATATGAAAGAAAATAGATCATTAACTTCATATTTGATTTTTATAACTTTTATCGCCACGTTGGGTGGTCTATTATTCGGATATGATACTGCGGTAATATCCGGAGCAGAAAGATCACTTCAAGTATTTTTTGCAGATGCGCTAGGACTCAGTTCATTTGTTCATGGTATGACTGTTTCCAGCTCTTTAATTGGTTGTGTTATTGGAGGAATAATTTCTGGCTTCTTCCAAAATAATATCGGGAGAAAAAAATCTTTAATTATTGCAGCAATTCTCTTTCTTATTTCTGCGCTTGGTTCAGGATACCCAGAATTTCTCTTTTTTAACTTTGGAGAGCCGAGTATTGCCCTTTTAATCATGTTCAATATTTATCGCGTAATTGGCGGAGTAGGTGTTGGAATGGCTTCGGCCATTTGTCCAACATACATCAGTGAAATGGCTCCCCAGAGTGTCAGAGGTAGTCTAGTATCTTGGTATCAGTTCGCGGTTATTTTTGGACAAGTAGTTGTTTATTTTGTAAACTATGCTATTGCGTCGGGGCAATCTATTCAGTGGATTAATGCTATTGGATGGCGTTGGATGTTTGCTTCAGAAGCGATTCCTGCTTTCTCGTTTCTAGTATTACTATTCTTTGTTCCAGAAACCCCTCGATACTTAGTGTCAATTGACCGAAGTGAAGAAGCTTTAGGCATTCTTGAAAAATTAAACGGATCAAAGACACAAGCAAAGCGAATCGTACAAGATATCTATCATTCCTTGAATGAAAATATTCAAAGTGCGGGATTATTTTCTTACGGGAAGAAAGTAATCGTGGTGGGCGTATTAATCTCTGTGTTTCAACAATTTATAGGTATTAACGTAGCTCTTTACTATGCGCCAAGAATCTTTGAAAGTATGGGAGCAGGACAAAATGCTTCTTTATTCCAGACAATTGTTATGGGAATCGTAAACGTTCTCTTTACTTTAGTAGCTATTAAAAAGGTAGATAGTTTAGGAAGAAGACCATTATTAATTGCTGGTTCAATTGGAATGGCAATTGGAATGTTTGGAGTTTCATTCTTATCCTATGCCAAAATATTCAGTATATGGACCCTTGTATTTATTATTTTCTACACGGCCTCTTTCATGATGTCATGGGGTCCAGTTTGCTGGGTAATTTTATCTGAAATTTTCCCTAACAGAATTAGAGGTCAAGCAATGGCTATAGCAGTAGCAGCACAGTGGTTAGCAAACTTTTTCATTTCTTCTACTTACCCACCAATGATGAATTATAGTGGAGCATTAACTTATGCTTTCTATGGAATCATGAGTATTTTATCTGCTCTATTTGTATGGAAGATGGTTCCAGAAACTATGGGTAGATCTTTAGAAGAATTAGAAACAATTTGGATTGAAGATAGTATCAATTAACTTAATTACATAAAAATAATTATAATGATACCCTCTTTAAAAAGTTCAAAAAATAAACAAACTGTTCGTTTTCCCCTAAATGTACTGCCCCCCAAATGTTAGACAACAAATCTAAGATTTAGGGGTTTTTGTTTATTTCGGTCTATATATCCTATAAGCAAAAAGTATTCAAAGATACCCAATCTTTTCTAATATGATTGATGCGATTTATAGCTATAAAATACAAAAGCTTGCCTTAGGTCCTATTCAACGAGGTGGCAACCCAAGTGTAGACGGCCGCATTTTAGGTGAACTCTTTGGAGAGCGTGCTTTTGAGTACTTGCATAATGATGAAGGACTAGGCTGTGCGTTAGGTATTAAACACAGCAAATTTAGATAAAATAAAAGAATATCTAAATTACTTCAACATTGATGGAGTGACAACTAATCCGTCAATATTAAAAAACACACCCAAAGAAGAACTAGACAAGACGTTATTAGAAATTCAAGCTGTTTTACCTAAAAAGGCCACTCTGCATGTTCAAGTAGTAGCTTTAGATGCTAATGGAATGTACCGAGATGCTTTGGCAATTCGCGATTTATTAGGAGATAATGTAAGTGTGAAGGTGCCTGTTACTAAAGAAGGACTGTCCGTCATAAAACAGTTGAAAGAAGATGGCTTTTGCGTAACCGCCACAGCTATTTACTCTCAGATTCAAGCGTTACTTGCTATAAATTTAGAAGTAGATTATATTGCGCCTTATATCAATCGGATGCAAAATTTGAATATCGATGCGATTGACTCTCTCCGATTAATTCATCAATATATTAAAAATAACAATGCAAAGACTAAGATACTAGGAGCATCATTCAAAAATATTGAACAAGTAACTCACACTCTTTATGCAGGAGCAGACTTTATTACTGTAGGAGAAGAAGTATTAGATGCTTTCTTAAAGCAGACGCTTGCAGATGGAGCGGCCAAGAATTTCTTAACAGATTGGCAACATCAATTTGAGCGAGACGTTTTTAATTGAATAGTTTATACAAATCTAAACCCTAAGAGTGATCGAATGGTCGTTCTTAGGGTTTTTTTATTTATAATGAGGTGAAAAGGAATTATTTAAAGTCAAGTCCATAATCCTGTGTAAAATAGTATACAATGTTTTACCGGTCTCTTACTGGTCAAACTTAATATATTTTCTTGTAGAACTTATCCATTCATCATGTGTGTTCATGAGGACAGCACCAATTAATCGATTGGCTGAAGCATGATTTGGAAAGATTCGAATGATCTTTTCTCTTCTGCGAACCTCTTGGTTTAATCGTTCAAGAAGATTGGTACTTTTTAGTCGATTGTGGGAG
>NZ_FNEL01000012.1 GCF_900100125.1 Dolosicoccus paucivorans
CCAAAGGCGCTGGTTAAAATATGGAATCCATGAAACTGGGTTCAGGGAAATATAAAAGTACGGTAGAGGAAAACCAACAATAATTTGACACTATCCTCAAAGTCTTTGTCTTTGAGCTTTTTTAGATTATCATGATACAATAATCTTAGAGATACAAGTGTGTGTAAGAGGAGTGATTATTAATGGACCGTTCTAAAGAGTTACAAGAAGCGCTTGAGGCGAGCTATGCTACGTTGAAGCAAGTGGATATCGCAATGGCTGCACTGAAGAAGGCTTCGAGATGGGGTTGGATTGATTTATGGAAAGGTAAGCGTCTTTCTAGTTATTTGAAACGCCGGAAGATTCGGCAAGCGAATCGAGCGATAGAGGCGATGGAAAGATCAGTAACAAGACTGCAGTCTGAATTAGCGGATGTCGCGTTAGTGATTCCAGGTGCCGTAAGTGATCGCCTCCGTGATAATTTCTGGGATATATGGGTCGATAACACCTTTATAGACTTGAGTGTTCAGTCGAAGATTAAGCGAGGGCAACAAGAGTTGAAGGTCTTTCGTAAAAGAAATCTTGGCGCTAATTGAACAATTGAAAGACGAACTAAAACAACGTTAAACGCAAACAAACATTGTGAGTTGCTCGGTTGAGAACTTACAGTTTTTTTGTAGCTATAATCATACACTTTTTATTTAGATTAAGGTATAATTAATATTAACAAAAATAAGTAAGGGGGAAAAATTATGAAGTTAAAAACTATTTTAAAAGGGACAAAAGGTGTAGGTTCATTTGCTGGAGGCGCAATATTCGCTAGTCTGGCCCGTCAAGTATTAGGAAGTCAAGGTGCCCGTGAAATATACGTAAATGCATTGGCTAAAGGAATGCATGCGGTTGATGGTGTAAATACGGTTGTATCTAACGTTAAACAAGAAGCTGAAGATTTATATGAAGAGGCTAAAGACGTATATGCGCACGAGAAGCAACTTGAGGCGATTGAGCAATTAGATGAAGATGATGAGTGGAGTGAATAAAGGAATTAAGTGGCTTATCCTAAGGGAGAATACTGGCCGCATCCGTCTTGAAGTTTCTTTTAAATGTACTCCCGCTGTTCAAAGTTATTTACTTGAATTAGCACAACAACATTCTGCGATTCAACGCGTGAAGTTCTATTTGAATGAGCATCGTCTATCTGTATATTACGAACCAGGGGAACGCGATGAAGTCCTGGCTTGGTTAGATTGCATCAATGTGGACGAGCTGTACCATATCTATCAAGATAAGCAAGAATTTACAGCTTTGAATCCCGGAAAGATCGTGACGAGTCAGCTATGTAAGCGCTGGGTCTATCTACTCTGTGTACCTAAATCGCTAAGAATTTATTGGACACTCGGTAAAAGTACTCTATATTTACTGGAAGCATGGCGTTATTTGAGACGGGGTCAATTAACAATGGAAGTGCTAGACTGTGCAGCGGTATTTGCCTCTATTGGATTAGGTGAAGTAGCATCAGCGGGTCGAATTATGTTTATTTTAGAATTAGGTGAACGACTAGACGAGTGGACCATATCGAAGTCAATTCACGACTTAACTTCCAGTTTAGATCAAGAGCACCTTCTAATTTGGGTAGAGAATGAGCAAGGTCGACGTTACCAAGTTATGACCCAGCATATTCAAGTTGGTGATCATATTGTAGTTCAAGAAGGTGAGCAAATTCACTTTGATGGACGAATTATTCGCGGGAGTGGATCAACTCAAGAAAGTAATTTAACTGGAGAACCGTTCCCGGTGCCGAGACAAGTTGGCGATGAAGTTTATTCTAATACGACGCTAGAATCTGGCGAGATTGTTGTAGAAGTCACAGATGCAGTCTTTAATAGTCGTCTTGAGGAGCTGGTAAAAGCAATCCATCAATCGTTGGGAGCGCAATCCGCCAATCAAGCAAGACTCTATCATCGTGCAGACAGCCTCGTAAAATATAATTTTCTAGGATTAGCGATCACCTACTTCCTTACCCGGAATTGGGGCAAGGCGTTATCATTCTTGCTGGTCGACTTCTCGTGTGCCATCAAACTGTCAACGTCTGTAACATACTTGACGGCACTTCGTGAAGCTATGGAAGCGGGAGTGATTATTAAGGGATCGAATAATCTTGATTTATATGGAAAGATTGATACCTTTGTCTTTGATAAGACGGGGACGCTCACAGAGTCTAAATTATCTATAGCGAAAGTTGCACCATTTGCAGGGCATAGTTATCAAGAAGTTCTTTCGATTGGGGCCTGTCTGGAAGAACATCTCTATCATCCGATTGCACAAGCGGTGGTTGATAAAGCACGTGATGAAAGTATTACTCACGAAGAGATGCATGGACCCCTGGTACATATAGCATCACGAGGAATCAAATCTTCCATTGATGGCGATGAAGTTTTAATTGGAAGTGAAGCGTTTATCCATTCCGAAGAGGTCTGTTTAACTCAAGAGCAGATAGAATTTGTAGAGGATTATCGAGATTTGTATAATTTACTGTATTTAGCTCGAGCAAAAGAGTTAATTGCGATTTTCTGCATCGATACGCCACTGCGTGAGAATGCAATAGAGGTCTTGTCACAACTAAAATCTGAGGGCAAGCGGATTGTGCTATTAACCGGAGATACTCCTGAAAGGTCGAGATTATTACAAGAGTCCGTAGATTTTGACGAGGTCAAAACACAGGTCACGCCACAAGATAAAGTAACCTATATAACGACAGCTCAGCAGGCCGGACATAATGTATTAATGATTGGGGACGGTCTGAATGATTCAATTGCTATTACGCAGGCGGATATAGGTGTAGTGATGGGAGATGCATCTGATATTGCTCGTCAAGTTAGCGATATAATCTTTATCAATGATGATTTATCTTCCCTTTACACTTTGAAGGACTTGAATCAACGCCTCGACCATCAACTATCTCGCAACTTACATCGAGCGATTGGGATTAATACATCCTTAATTGGGCTTGGTTTGATGGGGTGGATGTCAGGCTCTATGTTAGCAACCTTACATAATCTATCTACTGTTTTGATTGTAGTGGATAGTTTTAAGTTAGAAGCTAAGTAATGAGTTTTGTTGTATGAATGGAATTAGCAGAAGTATCCTGTCAAGGATACCCAGGGCAAGTGTATTTGACTAAGAATAAAAAACTGTGAGTCACTCGATTGAGGACTCGCAGTTTCTTTCTATAATTAATTAATTTGTGATGCTTCAAGAATTTGACACTATCACTGAATCGATCTTATTTGCTTAAAAAGTGTTAGTAAATTATGATTAAGAAGAAGAATTAGACGTAGAAAGGATGATCGAACGATGGATTTTTTAGAAGATGATGATCGCCAATTTTCCGAGTTAGAAAAACAAGTATATATTGCTCTGCAAGCCGTTGTGGACCCGGAGTTAGGCATTGATGTGGTCAATTTAGGATTGATTTATGATGTCCAGATTGATGATAAAGGGCATTGTGATATCGATTTAACGCTAACAACCATTGCCTGTCCTTTAGCAGGAGTGATTCAAGAAAATGTCCGTCAAGAAGCGTTAAGTGTGGAAGGAGTCAATTCCTGTGAGGTGGAGTTTGTTTGGTATCCACCTTGGTCTCCAGATATGATGTCTCGTTATGCGCGAATTGCTTTAGGAATAAGATAATTATACCTTGTTAGAAAGTCATGAGAATTCATCTTGCTTTTCATTTTAATTTGTGATTAAATGAGGATATTCAACTCGCGATATATGATTTAAAGTCGTTGAAACCTACTAGAATCAACCTAGATCTATAGCGAGGATTTTTGAAAGGATGAATTAGAATGAGAAGAGATTGGGGCTTGGTTCCCAAGTTGTTGTTAGGGATTGTTATTGGAGCATTAGTCGGGTATTTATGGCGAGTCGCCTCTTTACCTGTTCTTATTTTACGGGTTCCTTTAACCTTATCCAGTTTGTTTAGTACATTATTAAGTTTTATTATTCCGATTATGATTGTTGCCTTTGTTGTGGCAGGTATTTCCAACTTAACGCAAAATGCCGGGAAATTAGTGACCGCAACCCTTCTTTTTTCCTATACATCCTTATTGGCAGCGGCTTTAATGACTTATATTGTAGGACAAAGTATTTTCCCACATTTTATTCGCCCCATTACACAAACAGCAGGTGAGGGAATTGAAGCGATTGAACCATTATTCAGCTTACAAATTAGTCCCTTTTTTGGTGTAACGGAAGCGATTATCTTTGCCTTTTTAATCGGACTAGCTTTATCTGCATTGTCTCGTGTTAATAAGGCGTTGACGATGAAGCAATTATTTATTGATTTTGAAGCAGTTATTACTTATTTATTAGGTCGTTTAATTATTCCGGTCCTTCCTTATTATATCTTTGCGAACTTTATTAACTTAGGATATACCGGACAAATTGCTGAAGTGTTTAAAGTATTTGGTATTATTTTACTATTAACCTTTATTCAACACTTCGCGTATGTATTATCATTATTTGGATTTGCTTCACGCTTTGTTCCAACCAGCTTTAAAGATATGATCAAAAACCAAGTGCCGGCTTATTTAACTGCGTTTGGTACCCAATCATCTGCTGCAAGTATTCCGGTTAACTTAATGTCGGCTAGAGATAATGGATTTAACGAACAAATTGCTGAATTTGTTATTCCATTAACCGCAACGGTTCACTTACCTGGATCAATGATTTCTGTAAGTAGTACCTTACTTGGTGTAATGATGATGCACGGGTTAGATTACTCGCCCCAAGTAATGATTCCATTTTACTTAACCTTAGGAATGAGTTTAGTGGCTGCACCGGGTGTGCCTGGGGGAGCGATTATGACGGCTTTACCATTTATGTATATGGTAGGAATTGAACCGGATGGTCCATTAGCGTCATTACTGATTACTTTATATATTACTCAAGACTCTTTTGGAACTTCCATTAACGTTTCTGGAGATAATGCGATTTGTGCTTTAGTGGATGCTTACGCTCGTCGCTTTAAGCCAGCAACGAGAATTAAATTAGAACAATAAACCTTGAACTCTCGCTGTTTGCGGGAGTTTTTTTATTATTGTCAAAAAAAGTCAAAATAACCCTTGACCTTTCCTGACTAATGATATATACTAAGTATAGGCTCGATGAAGAGCTTACTTTATTAACTTTAATTTGACCAATTTTGACATATAAACAAATCGAAAGGTTGTGACAGAATGATTGAACAAATGACAAGTACAATGCAAGAAGCTTTAGGGCAAGCGCAACAAGTTGCGGTTACTCGTAAACATCAAGCCATTGATGTACCTCATTTATGGCTAGCATTTGTACAACCCGGACATTTTGCCCATGATCTTTATCAAGAATTAGGCGTCAATTTGCCTGAATTTAAACAATTAATCGAACAAGAAATTGACCGTTTATCCGTCGTTGAAGGAAGTAATATTCAATACGGTCAATCCATGAGCCAACGACTCAATCAACTATTAATGAAAGCCAATGAGATCGCCAAAGAAAATGAAGACGAATACATTTCAACAGATGTTGTGATGCTTGCGATCTATGATCAAACGGGCAATCCAATTACAAAATATTTAACAGATCACGGTATAACTGAAGCTGTGATGAAAGAACGAATTAATGAATTAAGAGGAGGAGAGCGTGTGACTCAACAAAACCAAGAAGCAATGTACGAAGCGTTAAAACAATACGCTGTGAACTTAAATGAAGCCGTTCGCGAAAATAAAATTGAACCAGTTATCGGTCGTGACGAAGAAATACGCGACGTCATCCGTATTCTTTCTCGCCGAACTAAAAATAACCCGGTATTAATTGGTGAACCAGGGGTAGGTAAAACCGCTATTATTGAAGGGTTAGCTCACCGTATTGTTCGCAAAGACGTACCAGAAAACTTAAAAGATAAAGAAATTTGGAGTTTAGACTTAGGTTCTTTAATTGCTGGAGCTAAATTCCGCGGTGAATTTGAAGAGCGTTTGAAAGCCGTTTTAAACGAAGTGAAAAAATCCGAAGGACAAATTATTTTGTTCATCGACGAAATTCATATGATCGTTGGCGCAGGTAAAGCTGAAGGATCAATGGATGCTGGAAATATGCTTAAACCAATGTTAGCTCGTGGGGAACTCCATGCGATTGGTGCAACAACGTTAGATGAGTACCGTGAGTATATCGAAACAGATAAAGCACTAGAGCGTCGTTTCCAACGAGTGATGGTTCAAGAACCAACTGTAGAAGATACAATTAGTATTTTACGTGGTATTAAAGAACGTTACGAAATCCATCACGGAGTTGATATTCACGATAACGCACTAGTAGCTGCAGCGGTTCTTTCTGATCGCTATATTACGGATCGTTTCTTACCGGACAAAGCCATCGACTTAGTTGATGAAGCCGCCGCAACCATTCACGTTGAAATGAACTCCATGCCAACAGAAATGGACCAAGTGACCCGTCGTTTAATGCAGTTAGAAATTGAAGAAGCTGCTCTTAAGAAAGAAACCGACGACGCAAGCAAGAAACGTTTAGAAACGCTCCAAGAAGAATTAGCTGAATTAAGAGAAGAAGCGAATGAACTTACCATGCGTTGGGAAGTGGAAAAACAAGCAGCGAATAAATTAAGAGATAAACGTCAAGAAATTGATGACGCGCGTCGTGAGTTAGAAGAAGCAGAAGCTAACTACGACTTAGAACGCGCTGCTGAATTAAGACATGGTTTAATTCCCCAATTAGAACAACAACTTCATGAACTACAACAAAGTGAAGACATTGATCACGACAGTCGTTTAACTCAAGAAGTAGTAACTGACGAAGAGATCGCCAAAGTCGTAGGTCGCTTAACAGGTATTCCAGTGACTCGTTTAGTTGAAGGTGAACGTGAAAAATTAATGAAATTAAACGAAACTCTTCAACAACGTGTGATCGGTCAACAAGAAGCGGTAGATAAAGTCACTGAGGCGGTGTTAAGAAGCCGTGCTGGGTTACAAAATCCAAACCGTCCAATTGGTTCCTTCTTATTCTTAGGACCAACCGGAGTTGGTAAAACAGAGTTAGCTAAAACGTTAGCTCAAAACTTATTTGATTCTGAAGATCATATGGTTCGAATCGACATGTCTGAATATATGGAGAAACACTCTGTGTCTCGTTTAGTCGGAGCGCCTCCAGGATATGTGGGTTATGAAGAAGGCGGTCAATTAACTGAAGCGGTTCGTCGTAATCCATATACCATTGTTTTATTAGATGAGATCGAAAAAGCTCACCCAGATGTGTTTAACATTTTACTTCAAGTATTAGATGATGGTCGCTTAACTGACTCTAAAGGTCGTACCGTAGACTTTAAAAACACCGTCTTAATTATGACAAGTAACGTCGGATCTCACTTAATTTTAGAAGGGGTCGACGATAAGGGCGAGTTATCTCATGAAGTGAGTGAACAAGTCGATGAAGTGTTAAAGGTTCAATTTAGACCTGAATTTTTAAACCGTATTGATGACATCATTATGTTCACGCCACTTACAATGAACGACATGACGAAAATCGTCTTCAAAATGCTTGATCAATTGATTGATCGTTTAGAAGATCAAGATATTGAGTTAAGATTAAGCGAAGAAGCAGCTCACTGGTTAGCTGAAAACGGGTATGATCCAATCTTTGGAGCTCGTCCATTGATGCGCTTTATTACTCGCGAGTTAGAAACTCCTCTTGCGAAAGCTTTAATTAGCGGTAAGATTTATCCAAACTCAGTGGTAACAGTTGAATTAGAAGATGATCATTTAGCGTTTGATGCGAAAGCGATTGAAGAATAATTTGAATCAATACACTCCATTTCAAATGGGGTGTATTTTTTTCTAGGCAGTCCTATCAATACGTGGTACAATGAGACAGTAGTAACTAAAAAGGGGTGATCAAGTGAACTATAAACAAATCGATAAACTGATTATGAAATATATTTTTGTTATTGCGCTACTAGTGTTAGCCATTACCAACTGGCCACGAATTTCGAGCGGATTGGAATATATTTATGGCGGGGCTGCACCGGTTATTAATGCGGTCATTATTGCTTATATTTTGAACTTATTAATGGTGCGGTATGAACACATTTGGTTTCCAAAAACAACAAACCAACGTCTAAAGAATTTACGTCGTCCGATGTCCTTAGTACTTGCTTTATTGACGATAATCTTAGTTATTATTATTGTATTAGGGATTGTGTTACCACAATTAATTTCGATTATCGCACAATTGATTGAAGACATTCCGCGAGCTGCTATTTGGACGCAAAGTTTTATTAATGATTTTGAAAGATTATTCCCAGAAGTAGACGGTTGGATGCATCAGTTAGATATGTCTTGGACAACGATTAGTGCCAATGCGATTCGTTATATTAATGACTTAGGTCAACGATTATTATCGTTTTCATTAACCTTTGTGACGAGTTCAGCGTCGCGTATTTTCAACTTATTGTTGTCATTTATTTTAGCGATTTATATGCTACTATCGAAAGAAAAGATCATTTATCAAGTGAAGCGAATTATGCGTGTCTTTTTACGACAACATTGGTATGACCGCATTATTCACGTTTCTCGTGTCATCAATGATTCTTTCATTAGCTTTACTGTCGGAACGGTTATAGAAGCCGCTATTTTAGGGACAATGGTTGCGGTAGGGATGTTTGTTACTGGCTTCCCTTACGCTGGTATGATTGGTGCTTTAACTGGGGTAACTTCATTTATTCCATTTTTAGGGGCCTATATTTCAGCAGCGGTTGGTTTTGTGATGATCTTAGCCGATAGTCCTGTGAAAGCTTTGTGGTTTATTGTATTAATTATTGTTCTTCAACAAATTGAAAGTAACTTAATTTATCCTCGCGTTGTAGGAAATTCCATTGGTTTACCTGGCGTATGGGTGCTTGCAGCTGTAACGGTTGGAGGAAGCTTATATGGGGTGACTGGAATGGTTATCGGCGTACCAATTGCGGCAGCTTCTTATAAGTTGCTTAGAATGACAGTGCAAGAAAAAGAGTCGATTATGAAACAACGGGATGAAAATATGTTAACACCTGAAAAACAACCTAATGAATAAAAAGGAGCAGTTCAACGCGAACTGCTCTTTTTTAGTTGAGACAAGCTTGGGCAATGATTTGTTCAAATTGACGTACATCAATTTGTCGACCTAATTTAATTTTAATGGAGCCTATTTTAGTCCAAAGTTCGACTTCTGAGTTCAAATCAAGCGTTCCTGCATTTTCCGTTGACCACATATAAACGGACTGATAAGGCACACTGTAAATTTCTTTCTTTTTACCGGTCAATCCTTGAGAATCGACGACTACAAGACGTTTCGTCGTAAAGGCGGCTACGTCTCGAAAGGTTTTAAAGGCGGACACGATTCGCTCGCCTTCAACTAAAATAGCTTCAATTTCTTCTGGGGGAGTAATTTCATTGACAAATTGCCAGGACAGTTTACTGCTAAGTTCGTTCATTATAAGGCTCCTTCAATTGATTTTATATTTTTATTATATACACTTATGCAAAAAAGTCACCTCATTTTACTACATGTAAAATGACAAAAAATTATAAAAGTTAATTTATTTTAATTATTTTCACATTTTTATCTTTACTTTATGGGTTAATCCGATTATGATTAGATAATACAAAGGAGTATTTTAATGAAACACGAAGATTATTATTACTTAAAATTAAAAAAACATGAATTATCAGTCCCTCATTCAAGACATAAACGCCGCATTCGCGTGCTGTTACCGAAAGATTATAAAGAAGAAACAGCTCATTACCCGGTTGTTTATTTCCATGACGGACAAAACGTCTTCCACAGTAGCGAATCCTTCAGTGGTCATTCATGGAAGACCATTCCAATGATTAAGCGCAATCCAGGTTTACCGAAAGTGATTTTAGTCGGAATTGATAACGCCGGAAGTGAGCGCATCAATGAATATACCCCTTGGCCTATTACTGACAGTCCACTTCCACCCGATATTAATTTAGGTGGTCATGGATCTGATTACGCCGCTTTTGTTATGGAAGTAGTCAAGCCTTTCGTCGATAGCCACTACCGGACGAAACCGGAAAAGAAATATACTGCCATGATTGGTAGCTCTTTAGGAGGA
This sequence comes from Dolosicoccus paucivorans, assembly GCF_900100125.1. Taxonomy (GTDB): domain Bacteria; phylum Bacillota; class Bacilli; order Lactobacillales; family Aerococcaceae; genus Dolosicoccus; species Dolosicoccus paucivorans. The sequence goes on from NZ_FNEL01000012.1 coordinate 10,145, forward strand.
AACATTACCGCTTTTATGGGCTTACGTTACCAAGACCAAATTGGCGGTTTAGGCGTTTTTTCTTTAGCGAATTGGATTACTCAACGACCTTTTGACGAGTATATGGATCAAGTTGATCTAAATCCCGACCAAAAGGTGTACATTCAAGTAGGAACCCAAGAAGGCGACGATACGGATCGTCAGTTAATGTATGGAAATATGAAGCAAGCTTATATTGATACGACTTTAAGTTATGCCAAACGCTTAGTTCAACGAGGTCTTCCGATTGAAAACATTGAGTTAAATATTTTCGCCGATGAATATCATATGGAAGAAGCGTGGGCGCGTCATCTTATTAAATGTTTTAGATTTTTAAGCCAAGATTGGTAAATCTTCTCGATAGAAAAGGAGTTTTAAAATGAACTTTGTTATTATTTCCCCTTATTTTCCAACGAACTTTCAACAATTTGCTAGAGCATTGCACGAAAAAGGCGTCAATGTCTTAGGTATCGGGTCAGAGCCTTATGCACAGTTAGGCCCTGCATTACAACATTATTTAACCGAGTATTACCGAGTGGATGATTTAGAAGATACTGTAGCCGTCAAAAAAGGTGTCGCTCACTTTTTTGCTAAATATGGCCCGATCGACCGCGTCGAGTCTCATAACGAGCATTGGTTAGATCTTGACGCAGCTTTAAGAGAGCAATTTAATATTCCTGGATTACGTCCAGCAGATTTGGAACAAGTTAAATATAAATCTGAAATGAAAAAATTATTTAAACAGGCAAAAGTGCCCGTCGTTGATGGAATGGTTGTCCATAGTGCCAAAGAAGTGGACCGTGCGGTGAAGAAGTTAAAACTTCCATTAATCGCTAAGCCAGATAATGGTGTCGGAGCAGCAGCCACTTATAAATTACTTAACAAAAAAGATGTGGAAGAATTCAAAAAGTATTATGACGGCACTGTTCCATACTTTTTAGAACAACTCATTCAAAGTGATCAATTGTTGTCTTATGATGGATTAATTGATCAAGAGGGGAATATTGTCTACGACATTTCCCTTGAGTATAATATTCCGACATTAGATATGTTTGACGGAACCTCTGATGCAGCTTATATTATCGCTAAAGAGGTGTCTGACAAATTGCGTGAGTATGGCCAGCGAATTGTTAAAGCCTTTGGCATGAAAGAGCGCTTTTTCCATATCGAGTTTTTCAAAATGCCTAATGGAGATTACGTCGCCTTAGAGTACAACAACCGTATTGCTGGAAGTAAGGCGGTGGATTTATATAACTGTGTTCATTCCATCGATTTCTTCTCAGCTTATGCTAGTGTCGTATTAGGCGAAGAAAAGATTACTGGATTTGAACAGTGTCAACCAATGTATGGGGCAGGGATTAGTCGTCGCTATCGTACTCTTTATCAACACAGTTTTGATGAAATTCGCGACAAATACCATGATCAAATGAAGTTTGATGAACCCCTACCAGAAGTCTTTTCAGATATTATGGGAGACCATATGTTCTGTCTTGTCACAGATACAAAAGAAGAAGCTCAAGAAGCTATTGACTATTGTCATGCAAAAGTAAAATAGGAGGCGTTCATTTATGCATGTAGAAAAATTAAGCCATTGGAGTGGTGAATTAGGTCGTGAGATGCCATTAAATCGTTATGGTCACGATGGTGTGCCGGTTGTTGTTTTTCCTTCTTCAGGAGGAAGTCACAATGAATATGCAGACTTTGGTATGATTGAAGCTTGTCGTTGGTTTATTGAGCAAGGACTCGTTCAGTTTTTTACTTTATCAACGAATGACCATGAAAGTTGGTTAGCAGAACATAAACCTGCCCATGACCGAGTCTTAGCCCATGAAGCTTATGAACGTTATATTTTAAGTGAAGCGGTTCCTTTCATTAAACATAAAACATGGAGCGATGGTCCGATGATGACCACAGGGTGTAGTATGGGAGCATATCACGCAGTAAACTTTGCTTTAAAATATCCTCATGTTTTCCAACAAACGATTGCTTTAAGTGGAATTTATGATGCACGCTTTTTTGTAGGAGACTACGGGAATGATTTAGCAATTTATTATAACTCACCCGCTGACTATTTATGGCAACAAAATGATTCGTGGTTCTTAGATCGTCTGCGTCAAAATGATATTATTATTTGTACGGGACACGGTCCTTGGGAACACGACGGTCTGCCTTCGTTCAATCAACTAAAAGCAGCTTTTGAAGCTAAAAGCATACCTGCTTGGTTTGATGAATGGGGTAACGACGTATCCCACGACTGGGAGTGGTGGCGTGTTCAAATGCCTTATTTCCTAGGGAAATTATTTTAATAGAAACAGTTAACCCATCTTTTAAGGTGGGTTTTTACTTTTTTATACGCTTTAAGCACAGTATAATTAAAGTATAAGGGAGGGAAGGAGTATGTGGTTACTAGCTTTAGGGACCATTGTATTATCAATCGGTCTTTTTAGTCGCTATCAAGGATTGTTTATCGCTACAGCAGGCGCTTTATTTATTGGCTATTTTATGCCTTGGCAAACCGGGGAGTGGTTTAATACCATTCTTTTCTTAGTAGGTATTGCTTTTTTAATTGTTGAAATATATATTCCCGGCTTTGGCTTAGCGGGTATTGTAGGAGCATTAAGTGTTGTCACTGGGTTATATTTTCATTTAGATAGTTATATGATGACTAGTTTGATGCTTCTTTTAATGGTTGTTTGTAGTATCGGGGTAGGTGCTTTAATGATGCAAATGGGGCGGGTATTAACGATTTCGCCACGTTTTATTTTAAACCGCTCGATTCAAAGCCAGTCTAAAAGTCAATATTACACGAGGAGTTTGAAGGAACTAGCCGTCGGCCAACAAGGGATTGCTCGAACAGCGTTACGACCGATTGGCGAGGCCTCCTTTAATGGTAAAGTTTACGAAGTTACAAGTGATGAAGGATTAATTTTACAAGGCTCTGCTTTAGAGATTGTACAATTAACCTCTTCTAAGATTATAGTTAAGAAGGTGAAATAGATGAATGGTTTAATTAGTACCGCAATTATTGGCGTTATTATCCTCATTATTTTAGCAATCTTTTTCCGGTTTGTGCCGGTAGGACTTTGGATTACTGCTTATTTTTCCGGAGTGCATTTAAGTATTGCTGATTTAATTGGGATGCGATTACGCCGAGTGACACCCAGTTTAATTGTCAATCCTTTAATTAAAGCTACAAAAGCTGGGATTGATTTACATACGGATCAATTAGAAGCTCACCATTTAGCTGGTGGAAATGTTAATACAGTAGTGGACGCCTTAATCGCGGCACACCGAGCAGCGATTGATTTGGAATTTGAACAAGCCGCAGCGATTGATTTAGCTGGACGGGACGTCTTTGAAGCGGTTCAAGTATCGGTTAATCCTAAAGTAATCGAGACACCTATTATTGCTGGGGTGGCAATGGATGGGATTGAAGTGATGGCGAAAGCCAAAGTAACCGTTCGCGCCAATATCGAGCGATTAGTCGGTGGGGCCGGTGAAGAAACTATTATTGCCCGGGTTGGTGAAGGGATTGTTACAACCGTAGGTAGTTCAGAAACCCATAGTATTGTGTTAGAAAATCCAGACCGAATTTCCCAAACAATTTTACGTAAAGGGTTAGATTCAGGAACAGCTTTTGAAATCTTATCGATTGATATTGCCGATGTGGATATTGGTCGTAATATTGGAGCCAGTCTCCAGGCGGATCAAGCCGAAGCAGACAAAAAAGTCTCCCAAGCAAAAGCCGAAGAGCGTCGCGCCTTTGCGGTGGCTGAAGAACAAGAAATGCGAGCAGAAGTAAAACGCATGCGCGCTCGCGTTGTAGAAGCTCAAAAAGAAGTCCCGCTAGCCATCGCCGAAGCCTTAAAAGAGGGTCATTTAGGTGTGATGGATTATTACCGCATGGAAAATATCGAATCAGATACACAAATGCGTCATTTTATTGCCGGACAAGATGATGACGACTCAGAAACGGATGAATTACAATGATCTCTGAGATAATAACAGGTGCGGTATTACTTTACTTAGTGGCGGCTTTGTTTAAGTGGTTGTCAACTGATTTGCAACAGCGTGCAGCCAGTCAACAAAAAGAGCTTGAAGAAGAAAAAAGCTTTGCTAAAAATGAAAAAATACCTTACCAACCACCCGTTCAAAAGGACGTTTCTCCTCAACCGACAACTGTTTCTAAACCAGTAGCACCCCCACAAACAACCTATAAAAAGAAACCAACCCTTCAAACAAACCGAAAAGCTTTAAGAAACGCTTTGATAATGAGCGAAATCCTTAAAAAACCAAAGGGATTATAGAAAAAAGGACCTCTTCTACGCGGAAGAAGTCCTTTTTAGTGGAATAAACCCATAAATGAATGGATTTTCTCAGCTGACAAAACAGGAACGAGCCATTCTAAATAACGTGTGTTTAAGACGCCTTTATATTGGGGCTGGGTCTTTAAGTCTTCGTAAAGTTGTTGGAACAATTTGGATTGTTCTAGAAGAAACTTTCGGTCCTCTTCAGGTAAATGATGAACTTCCAACCAAATTTGACTGGAAGAAGACCAAAAATGACGAATCAGTGTATTAAAGGAATCAACGCCCGCACGGGATAAAACGCTAAAGGTTAATTGGTGAAGTCGTTGCTTAGTCGTCACTGGCGTTTGAGTGTGCCATTGGGAAAATAAGTCGGTAGAAAAATCACTTTCCAATGAGAATTGGTCGGTTAACTTTAATCGACTATCGAACGTTTCCCACTGGTTTAAAATGTGCTGGACTAAACCACTCGCATCTTTCGCTTCGACAATGGCTGGTTGAACAGGTGGGGTGAGTAACCGGCCAAAGATGGACTGGTTTGGGCAATAGGCAATAATACGTGGAATAAAGCGTTGGAAATATTTGTCTTCCATCACCCAATCAAATACTCCAGGTGCATCAAAGGCAGTTAGACGTTGAATGCTTCGTCGTTCTTCCACAGTTAAATAATAACTAGCCATATAAGCTAAATGTCCACCCTTAGAGTGTCCTGAAACTTCAATGGGCTCTTTAAAATGGTCGATGGTTTGTTTTAAATAATTGGTTGCTAAACGGTAAGAGGCTAAATCTTCTTCAAAGGTAAGAGCTAAACTTTCTTGCCAGCCAAGCATCGTATCGTCTGTTCCGCGAAAGACCACAAAGGGTGGAAAGTCGGGGTGATATAGAGTAAGACAAACAAAAGGATACCCATAATCTAAAGTCGTTTCAAAATTAACCCGGTGAAGAGTAATTTTTTGGTACCGTTTGGAGTCACTTAAATAGCGTAAAATTCGCAGTCGGTTTAAAGTCACTAAATAAGGATTATTAGTATGAATTTTCCATGCTTTCGACAAAAGTGATCGTCCTACTTGTTGTAACGTCAATCCATCTTCGTCAACGGACAGTAATTCCACAGGTAAGTAACTCAGTTCATTAAAAACGAGTCGGTCCACATCATTTAAGGGCATATCGTTAAAAGTTTGATCTTGATAGGTTTTTAAGTATTGAATAACACTTGCCACACTTTCGCCTCCTTTTTAAGTAGTTCATTAAAGATTACTTCTATTTTATCACAGTTGAAGTTCACTCGCTTTAGTGTGAAAGAAAAACCTAACTGTACATTATAATAGCTTTAAAAAGTGTCCGATCAAAATACTTGCGTTAAAATCAAATAAAGGATATTATTAGATTACAATTAAAAAATGCTGAGTGAATAAGGAGAGATAAAATGTCTAGACCTGATGTTAATTTATTAGATGAATACGGTTTGTTTATTAATGGTGAATTTAAGCCAGCTTCTGATGGTCAAACCCGTACAAGCTACTCCCCAGCCGACGGGAAAGCCTTAGCGGATTTTGCAGAAGCGACAAAAGAAGACGTCGATGAGGCCGTTAAAGTCGCTCAAGAAGCGTATGTCGATTTCAAGAAATGGACAAAACAAGAGCGTGCGCAATTATTACTTAAAATTGCGGATGTGATTGATGCCAATGCGGATCACTTTGCTTTAGTAGAAACAATGGATAATGGAAAGCCAATTCGCGAAACTTCCGCCATTGACGTACCACAAGCAGCGGATCACTTCCGTTATTTTGCCGGTGTTATTGAAGCAGAAGAAGGAACAGTCAATAAGATTTCTAATGATGTCATGTCGATTGTTATTCGCGAGCCGATGGGTGTTGTTGGACAAATTATTCCTTGGAACTTCCCGTTCCTTATGGCTGCGTGGAAGATTGCCCCAGCATTAGCTGCAGGGAACACGATTGTTATTAAGCCTTCAAGTACTACCTCTTTATCTATTTTAGAATTGGCTCGTTTAACTAAAGATATTATTCCTAAAGGTGTGTTAAATGTCATTACCGGTGGCGGAGGTCGCTCGGGTGAATACATTCTTGATCATCCTGGGTTTGTAAAGTTAGCCTTTACCGGTTCAACCGAAGTTGGCCGTCGCGTGGCAGAAAAAGCAGCAGAGCGTTTAATTCCTTCCACATTAGAACTCGGTGGAAAGAGTGCGAACATTATTTTTGACGATGCTGATTTAGACTTAGCTGTAGACGGTGCTTTATTAGGTATTTTATTTAACCAAGGACAAGTATGTTCCGCTGGTTCACGTATTTTTGTTCAAGAAAATATTTATGATACTTTTATTGAACGCTTATCTACTGCTTTTAAGAAAGTTAAAGTAGGTTTACCGTGGGACCCAGAAACACAAATGGGTGCGGTCATTGATAAAGGTCAATGTAATAAAGTATTAGAGTACGTAGACATTGCTAAAGAAGAAGGAGCGGTTATTCATACTGGAGGCGTCAAAGTCGGAGGGGATCTAGAGGATGGTTACTTTATTGAACCCACTCTCGTCACTCAAGTAGATAACAGTATGCGTACTGCTCAAGAGGAAATTTTTGGTCCAATGGCAGTGGTTATTAAGTTTAAAGATGAAGATGACGTAGTCAAAATGGCCAATGATTCTGATTATGGACTAGCCGGTGGTGTCTTTACTAAAGACGGAAGCTGTGCGCTACGAGTAGCTAATGCGTTAGAAACAGGACGAGTGTGGATTAACACTTACGCTAACTTACCAGCAGGTGCACCATTTGGTGGATACAAACAATCAGGAATTGGTCGCGAGACTCACAAATTAGCACTAGACGCCTACTCACAAGTTAAAAACATTATGATTGACAGTAGTGGACAACCTTCCGGGTTATATGATCTTAAATAATCAATAAGTAAACGCCTCCCATTCGCTTAAGAATGTAGGAGGCGTTTTGTTATTTCAGGATGAATCCACTAGGTGTTAGTTCATAGACTTGATGACAAACTTGTTGCAAGTTGATTTAAAGTTAGCCGTTCAACTTAAAATGAGTATTTTTTTAGAAAACAAACTCGCTTAATATCACTAGCCTTAAGGAAAGATTACAATATTTTAATTTGTGAAAAAATTATTGATATATGAATGAAAGCGTTATATACTACTTTCACTGAAAAATGATTTGAATATCCATATGAAATAGTAATACGCAATTTACAACAAATAATGGGGAGAGTTGTAAGATGAAAAAGTATATTGTAATCGCTGCGACTGCTTTATCTTTGAGTACTTTATTGGGGAACAAAGTAGAAGCCGATAGCGTTCCTTACAAACTAAAAGGCCAGCAAAACGCGCAAGAAGTAACGGTTCAACCTTTTAAAGTAGGAGATCAAAGTATTAATATTTCCCTTGATCCTTATGAATATGTTTACGCGACGATTAAAGGTAAAGATGGAAAGACCGAAAAAGTTAAAGTAGAGCATAAATTTATGTGCACGGACCCTAATTATAATCCAATGTATCCTAATACATGTAACGGTAGAAGTTGGATGATGGATGGGCACCGGGCAGGTGAAGACGGTCAGTATACCCTTCAATTACCTAGAGCGCTAGAAGAAGGGGATGAGCTAATTTTATCCTTTGCTACAGACGGTAATTTAATTTATGGTCGAGCGACTTATGAAGATGAAAAGACGCAACAGAATCGTTTAACGAAAGAAGAGACTCCCTTAAACGCGATCATTCCTAAAACGAAAGAAGACGAATCAGAAAAGCCGGAAGGTTATGTCACAATTAAGTTCAGTGCGGGAAGTTCTAATCAAGATGTTTTAGAAGGAACGCAGATCTTTTATGTCGATCCGAATCAAGAGATTACTTTAAAAGACATCGCTCCAGCGATTAAAACGCAGGTAGGGTTTGAAGCTATTGAGTGGGACGTTGCGATCCAAAAGCCCCAACGATTTGATAAGGATAGAGTGATCCAAGTCGTTTATGAAGAACTGGCTGATATTTATCAAGAAGAAAAGCCGGGTTATATTCCCGTTGAGTTTAGGCAGGGTGAATTTGGTGAGCTAGAAGGAATTCAACGATTTTGGATAAAACCTGGCGTTGATATCCAATTGGTCAGCCCTCGTGTCAAAAACGTATTAGGCTATACATTTAAAGAGTGGGATAAGTCAACAACCATTCATTTAAATGAAGGAGACAGTCCTTATATTATTACAGCGCAATATGAAAAGGAAAGTGAGACTAAGCCTGAACAAGAAGGAGCTATTTCTTATGTTTTGAAAAATCAACAAAATACACAAGGAGTCAGCGTTAAATCGTTTAGTGTAGGGGACAAAGAAATTATTATTCAATTGGAACCTTACGAATATGTATATGCTTCTATTAAGTCCAAAGATGGAAAAAGTAGTCGTGTTCCCGTTAAAGATAAATTTATGTGTACAGACCCGAATTATAATCCAATGTATCCAACTCAATGTGATAATGGAAGAAGTTGGGTCATGGATGGTCATCGTGCCGGGTCTGACGGGCGATATGTTCTAGTACTACCTAAAGAATTAGAAGAAGGCGAAGAACTTATTTTAGCCTTTGCTTCAGAAGAGGGCTTTACCTATGGACGTGCTGTCTATGAGGACGCTAAAACACAAAAAGAACGTTTAGCTAATGACGAGATAAAACCTGAAGTGCCTGAGCCTCCGAAAGAGTCAAAAGAACCAGAAGTTTCTCAAGAAAAGCCAGAGAATCCTGGAAGCCCAGAAGTTCCAGAGGAACCAAAAGATCCTGAAAAATCGGAGGAATCCAAGGAACCAGAATCATCTGAAGAATTAAAAGAGCCTGAAAATTCTCAAGAAAAACCAGAAGAGCCTGAAACATCAGAAGAGTCAAAAGAACCAGAAGTTTCTCAAGAAGAACCTGAAAATCCTGAGGAGCCGAATGAGCCTGAAGTATCTGAATCTCCAGAGAGTCCAGAAAGTTCTCAAGAAATACCAGAGGAATCTCAAACTCCTGAATTATCAAAAGAATCAGAAAGCTCTGAGCCTTCAGAACAACCAGAAGTTCCTGAAGAACCCAAAGAACCCGAAAAGGCTGAGGAACCCAAGAATCCAGAAACATCTCCGACTCCGGAAGTTTCGAATGAGCCAGAATCGTTGAAAGAATCAGAATCTTCCGACATTTCGGAAAACCAGAAACGTCAGAAGAACCAAAAGAACCAGAGAAAGCTGAGGAATCCAAAGAGTCAGAAAATTCTGAAACTCCAGAGCGACCTGAAGCGTCAGAAGAATCAGAATCTTCTGAAATTTCGGAAAAACCAGAAGAACCTGAAACGTCAGAAGAACCAAAAGAACCAGAGAAAACTGAGGACTCCAAAGCGTCAGAAAACCCTGAATCCCCAGAGAGTTCAGAAACATCTGAAAAGCCTGAGGAATCAAACGAATCAGAAAGTTCAGAAGTGTCAGAAGAGCCAAAAGAACCCGAAGGTTCTGAGAATACCCAGAAGCCTGAAACTTCAGATAACCTAGAAAATCCTGAAGAATCGCAAGTTCCTGAGAGTTCAAAAGAGCCAGAAAGTTCAGAAGAGTCTAAAGATTCAGAAAATTCTGGCTCTCCAGAGCGACCTGAAGTGTCAGAAGAGTCTAAAGAACCAGAAGTATCTGAAATTCCAGAAATCCCTCAAGAACCAGAAACATCACCTGTGCCCGAAGAACCAAAAGAACCCGAAGCCTCTGAAAAACCAAAAGTATCAAGAGAACCACAAATAATCGTCCCACGAAAAGAGATAGAGATGCCTAGACGATTAATCGAAATTGAAACACCACATGAAGAAGTAGTTATACCAAGACTTCAACCTCAGACTCAGGATTTGGTATCTTCTGAAGCGGATCGACGCGATTTTTCAAAACGTGATCAAGACAAAGAAAGTTTAGATGAATCAAGTAGCATTACTAAAGATAAAAAAGATGAATCAAAATAAGTAGCTCAAAATGCTCGTACAGATAACTCATCCACAGAACAAGATTCAGAAGATAGTAAAATGATTTACTTAAGTGGGATGTCAATTATTTTAGGAATCATGCTATTTATAGGAAAAAACGAAGAGATAGCAAAAATCATTAATTCTTTCGAAAATATATTTGCATTCATCCATCAATTCACGTATAATAGTTTGTGGCTGTAAAAAGCCAAATCACACGGTTGTCGATAAGTATTAAGGTGCTTTTGATTAAGTCTAATACTTAAAGGACACAGCCGGAGGAAAAAAACCAAATGGAGGTATAGAAAAACATGGCAGTTATTTCTATGAAACAATTATTAGAAGCAGGTGTCCACTTCGGTCACCAAACACGTCGTTGGGATCCAAAGATGAAGAAATATATCTTTACAGAGCGTAACGGTATTTACATCATCGACTTACAACAAACAGTTAAGTTAGTAGATCAAGCATATGAATTTATGCGCGAAAAAGCTCAAGACAATGGTGTTGTATTATTTGTTGGTACTAAGAAACAAGCACAACAATCTATTGAAGAGCAAGCAAAACGTGCAGGTGCATACTACATTAACCATCGTTGGTTAGGTGGATTATTAACTAACTGGAAAACAATTCAAGGACGTATTAGCCGTCTAAAAGAATTAGAAGCAATGCATGAAGATGGAACATTTGACGTGTTACCAAAACATGAAGTACAACAATTAATGAAAGAAGAAGACCGTTTAGAGAAATTCTTAGGTGGTATTAAAGATATGCCAGGTCTTCCAGATGTTATTTACGTTGTTGACCCACGTAAAGAAGAAATCGCTGTTAACGAAGCGAAGAAATTAAACATCCCAGTGGTTGCGATGGTTGATACAAACTGTGATCCAGATCCAATCGACTACGTTATCCCATCAAACGATGATGCGATTCGTGCAATCAAATTAATTACAACAACAATGGCAGATGCGATTATCGAAGCAAACCAAGGGGCAACTCAAGGTGACGAAGAAGCATCTTCAGACCAAGAATTCTTCGACAACTTATTCGAAACAAACGACGAAGAAGACGCTGAATAAGATAACATCCAATAAAGATTAAAGAATGCTGGCTTAATTCAGGAAGATAACCATAGGCTCTTAAGCTTAGGACCTGTGTTAAGTCAGCTTTTGTTAAATATTCATCAAATCAAGGAGGAATTTCAATCATGGCAAAAATTTCTGCAAAATTAGTTAAAGAATTACGTGATATGACAGGTGTAGGTATGATGGACGCTAAGCGTGCATTAGAGCATGTAGAAGGTGACATCGACCGTGCAGTAGACCACCTACGTGAAAAAGGTCTAGCTTCTGCAGCTAAAAAAGCTGACCGTATTGCAGCTGAAGGAATTACTGCAAGCTACGCAGATGGTAACACAGCAGCAATCATTGAGTTAAACTCAGAAACAGACTTCGTTGCTAAAAACGAGCAATTCCAAACATTAGCAAAAAACATTGCTAAAGTTGTTGCTGAAAACAAACCTGCATCAATGGAAGAAGCAATGGCATTAGAAATTGATGGTCAAACAGTAGAGCACGCAATTGCTGACGCAATTAACGTTATCGGTGAGAACATTTCATTCCGTCGTTTCGAAATCTTAACTAAAGAAGATGGTGACGCATTTGGTGAGTACGTTCATATGGGCGGACGCATCGGTGTTGTAACAGTCATTGAAGGTTCAACAGACGAAGAAGTTGCTCGTGACGTTGCAATGCACGTTGCTGCAATTAACCCTCAATACGTTCACCGTGACCAAGTTCCAGCAGACGTGATTGAGCACGAAAAATCAATCCAAACTGAAAAAGCATTAAACGAAGGTAAACCAGAAAATATCGTTGAGAAAATGATCACTGGTCGTATGAACCGTTTCTTAGCAGAAATGAGCTTAACAGAGCAACCATTCGTTAAAGATCCAGACGTTACAGTCGCTAAATACGTTGAAAACGTAGGCGGAAACGTTAAAGAATTCGTACGTTTCGAAGTTGGTGAAGGTATGGAGCGTCGTGAAGAAGACTTTGCAGCAGAAGTTGCAAAAGAAATGCGTAAATAATTTAACTTAATCCCCAATGAAAGTTGGGGATTTTTTTAAAGAGTATTATTATAATTGAATGGAGGACTAAGTTTAATGCAACAACCAAAATTTAAACGAGTCATCCTTAAATTAAGTGGCGAAGCCATGGCCGGAGACAAAGGGTATGGCATTGATCCACAAACAATTCAAGGAATGGTTCACGAAATTAAAGAAATTACTGATCTGGGCGTCGAAGTCGCGATTGTTGTCGGTGGCGGCAATATTTGGCGTGGTCATATCGGTGAAGAAATGGGTATGGAACGTGCTCAAGCAGACTATATGGGAATGCTTGCGACTGTTATGAATGCTTTAGCACTACAAGATGTGTTAGAAAATAATGGCGTTGAAAGCCGTGTTCAAACAGCGTTAGATATGCGTCAAGTGGCAGAACAATACATTCGCCGTAAAGCGATTCGTCACCTTGAAAAGGGGCGTGTTGTTATTTTCGCAGCTGGTACAGGGAACCCGTATTTCTCAACGGATACAAACGCTGCTTTACGTGCAGCCGAAATTAATGCCGATGTTATTTTAATGGCTAAAAACAACGTAGACGGTGTTTATGATTCAGACCCTCGTCATAATAAAGACGCGGTTATGTTTGACAGCTTAAGTCATTTAGATGTAATTGCTAAAGGACTAAAAGTAATGGATTCAACTGCAAGTTCATTAAGTATGGATAACGATATTCCACTGATTGTCTTTAATATGAACAAACCAGGTAATATTCGTCGAGTTGTTTTAGGTGAAGAAATCGGAACAACCATTCAAAATAAAGAATAATCGAGTAAATTTGTTTAATAGCGCTTACTTTTAAAAGCGCTAGATGATATAATATAGCTATTAAGCTGTTTATTCTTAGGAGGATTATATTTTATGGCAAATGCAGTATTAAATGATACGCGTCAACGTATGAGAAAGTCGATCGAATCTTTCCAACGTGAATTAGGAACGATCCGTGCTGGGGTAGCAAACGCAAGTATTTTAGACCGCGTTGAAGTGCTTTATTACGGAGCTCCAACGCCACTAAACCAACTAGCAAGTATTACCATTCCTGAAGCGCGTATGTTATTAATTTCGCCTTATGATAAAGGAAGTTTAGGCGATATCGAAAAAGCAATCTTAAAAAGCGACGTTGGAATTACACCAAACAATGACGGTGAAGTCATCCGTTTAGTGATTCCAGCCTTAACGCAAGATCGTCGCCGCGAATTAACAAAAATCGTTGGTGCAGAGCAAGAAAACGCAAAAGTAGCAGTTCGTAACATTCGTCGTGATGCGATTAACGCCGTTAAAAAAGAAGAAAAAGACGGCAACATTAGTGAAGATGAATTACGTCAATTAGAAAAAGATATTCAAGCAATTACAGATGAATCAGTTAAAGAAATTGACGAATTATCAAAAGCAAAAGAATCAGAAATCTTAAATGATTAATCTCTTTAGAAAGTCGGCTACTTAGCCGGCTTTTTTAATTTGTTCATTCCCAAATAACGTTCATTAATATAAAAAACAAAGAAAAGTGAATTATGATAGATTCATAGTTCACTTTTTCGTTAAAATGAATTAATGGAGTGATATACTTAGTAAAAAGAGGAGGAGAGATATGTTAAGAGGTGTTTCAAAGTTACCCGTATCAATTAAGTTAGATGATGCCTTAAAAATTTATAAGAAATTGGCACGAGTTAACAAAAAGATGGGTAAGTTAGATATTTTAATTAAAAAGACAATTATAAACCAGTCATTAATCACTCTGTTATCTTATAATGAATCAGTGCAATCAACGAGAATTGAAGGAACACAAGTAACCTTTCATGAAGTATTAGAAAACAAAGAAAAAGAATCTTTAACGTGGCAACAAAAAGAAGTTTTAAACTATCACAAAGCGATACAGTATGGATTTAAAGAAATTGATAATGGCGGTGTTATATCAACTAAATTGCTCAAACAACTTCATAATATATTAATGGAAGGGGCCAAAGGAACTACATCAAGTGGAGGAGAATTTAGAAGAGTTCAAAACTTTATTGGTCCCGATAGCGATATTAAGAATGCATCTTACATTCCTATAGGCGCTAACGAAATTGATGAATATATGACTAACTTAGAGTATTTTATTAACGGTCAAAGTCATTCGACGTTAGATTATGAAGATGATGAAGAAAAAGAAATACTCTCTTATGATGCGGATTCCTTACTGAGAATTGCTATTTCCCATGCACAGTTCGAATCAATCCATCCCTTTCTTGACGGTAATGGAAGATTGGGAAGAATTCTCATTGTACTAATGGCCGTCAAAGAAGAAGTGTTAAGTGCACCTATATTTTTTGTTAGTGAAGAGCTTGAAAGAGAACGAATGCGCTATTATAATTCTTTAAATGCAACTCGAGGAGAAGAACCTAACTGGCAAATTTGGTTGGAGTTCTTTTTGAATGCGAGTGAGCGAATGGCTGATAGTTTAATAGGTAAGCTAACACGAGCAGAAGACATAGCAATGAGGGGATTAAATAAATGTAAAACAGAAAATCAAAAAAGAACGTGGTTGGCTACTTTTGAAGAACCCGTCGTTACGGCTGCTAAAATGGCCCAATATTTAGAGGTTCATAGTAGTACAGCTAGAAACGCGTTAGATTTCCTGGTTTCTCAAGGACTTTTAGAAAAAGATTTATCTGCTAAAAGAAATATCAAATATTATAATTATGATCTTATTCGAGAGATTCAAAAGTAAGACACTGAATTTATTTGATAAGACTTTCTTGTTACTTAGTCATATACTATTATAGTATTTTATATTCAAGAGGCGTATTTTTACTGAAGTTGAAAGAAATTAAACAATTATTCACTTTACAATAGCATACAAGAACAAATGAATCTGTTATAATAGTATGAGTATAATCAGGGAGGGTTAGAGGATGAAAGAAAGTCATTCAGTTAATGTACCTAAACATGTCGCATTCATTATGGATGGAAATGGTCGTTGGGCTAAGCGTCGCTTTTTACCGCGAACGGCTGGACACCATCAAGGAGCTAAAACGATTAAGAAAATTGCGATGCATGCACATAAACTAGGTATTCAAGTAATGACGGTTTACGCTTTTTCTACAGAAAATTGGGGACGGCCTCAAGAAGAAGTCAATTATTTGATGCGTTTACCTCTTGATTTTTTTAATACCTTTTTACCTGAACTCATTGAAAACAATGTGCGTGTTTCTTATTTAGGTCAAATTGAACAACTTCCTAAAGAAACTAGAAACGCTTTACTCGACGCGTTAGATAAAACAAAAAATAACACAGGGTTATTGTTAAACTTTGCGGTTAACTACGGGGGCCGAGATGAAATTGTTGAAGCAGTGCGTAATGTTTTAAAAGACTACCAAAAAGAGCCTTTTGATATTGATGCATTGGATGCGGATCGTTTTGAAGATTATTTATCCACCGCTTCTTTTAAAGAGTTAGCCGACCCTGATTTAGTGATCCGAACGAGTGGTGAACAGCGTTTAAGTAACTTTTTATTATGGCAAATAGCCTATAGTGAGTTTTATTTTATCGATAAGTTATGGCCGGATTTTAATGAAGATGATTTAGATGAAGCGATAGAAGCCTATACGAAGCGCCATCGCCGGTTTGGAAAATTGACTTAGGAGGAATAGGATGAGAGAACGAACGATTAGTGCAATTTTAGGTTTTTTAATTTTTATTCCTCTGTTATTTAAAGGTGGCGTCATCTTTGCTTATAGTATGTTTATACTAGGCGCTATCGGGTTATTCGAATTAGCTCGCATGCGAGATATTAAATACTTTAATATCATTGGCTTTATTGCGACCTTTGGGTTAGGTAACGTCTTAATTCCACAAAATTATTTATATTCTTTTTCTGATTACTTTAACCCTTTTATGATGTTTTTTTTAAGTGCCATGGCGTTATTAGTCTTAACCGTCTATCGTTACCGCACGTTTAACATTGAAGATGCTGCTTTAGTTGTCTTTGGTGCGTTATATATTGGGATGGGTTTTAATAGTGTCATTACAATGCGAGATATGGGACTAGATACAATTCTCTTTTTATTTTTTGTTATTTGGTCCACGGACACAGGAGCTTATCTTTTCGGGCGTCTTTTTGGAAAACGCTCCTTAGCGCCCCATATTTCCCCGAATAAAACCATTGAAGGAGCCCTAGGTGGCGTATTGAGTGCCCTTTTAATTGGTTGGTTATTTATTAAGTTTTTCCAGCCGAATTTAGGTCAAACCAATCACGCGTATTTACTCATTATGACCCTTTCAATGGTGGGCCAATTTGGTGACTTAGTGGAATCAGCCTATAAGCGTCACTTTGGTGTTAAAGATTCTGGTAATTTACTTCCAGGCCATGGCGGCGTTTTGGATCGATTTGACAGTACGATCTTTGCAAGTATTATGTTTATGGTTTGGATTAATTTAATTCGTTGAAAGAGGTGGGTTTGTGAAGACAATCCTCATATTTTTAATTGTATTTTCGGTCATCGTCGTTGTTCACGAATTTGGCCATTATTACTTTGCGAAAAGAGCGGGTATTTTAGTTCGAGAATTCTCCATCGGTATGGGTCCAAAACTATTTAGTCAACAAGCCGAAAGTGGGACGACCTTTACCATACGCATGCTTCCTTTAGGCGGGTATGTTCGTCTAGCAGGAATGGGAGAAGAAGCAGATGAAGTACAACCGGGCATGACTGCTGGTTTAACATTAAATGAAGATTCAGTTGTTGAAGCAATTAATACATCGAGTCATTCAACAAACGAAGAACTTCCTTTACAAGTAGATGAAGTGGATTTATCTAGAGAAATGTTTATTTCAGGCATTACGTTAGGCCAAGATGAATTGGTACGTTTTCCGGTATCAAAAACAGCTAATATTATTGAACCTGATGGTACGTTTATTCCAGTAGCACCTATTGAAAGAACTTATGAAAGAGCCAGCGTTAAATCTAAAATATTAACGAATATTGCGGGTCCAATTAACAACTTCATTTTAGCGATTTTAACTTTTATGATTGTTGGATTTATGATACCAGGGATTCCAACTGGATCAAACCAAATCGGAGACGTCATCGAAAATAGTTCCGCTCAAGTAGCAGGATTAAAAGGAGGCGACCGAATTGTTGAAATTGATGGTCACTCGGTCACTAACTGGAATGATTTAACGTCGCAAATTATGCAACATCCTGATGAAACTGTGGCGGTTGTGTATGAACGCCAAGGTCAAGCTCATGAAGTGGAAGTTAACATTGATGCGATCTTTGAAGATGGCAGTGGTCAAAGTTATGGTCAATTAGGGGTTACTCAATCTGTCGATACTCATTTATTGAGCCGCTTGAAGTATGGCTTTACACAAACATGGGCCGTTATTGTGAATGTAGTGGGCACTATTATTGCGATGCTTACTCGCCGAGTCGGCTTAAACCAACTAGGTGGCCCTGTGGCGATTGCTCAAATTACCGGGCAAGTCGTTCAAGAAAACAGTTTTGTGTTATTACTTCAATTTGTTGGTATGTTAAGTGCTAACTTAGGGATGATGAACTTATTACCTGTTCCAGCCTTAGATGGTGGGAAAATTGTTTTAAATATTATTGAAGGAGTACGAGGTAAACCTTTAAGCCAAGAAAAAGAAGGAATTATTACCATTATTGGCGTGGGGTTACTGTTACTTCTGATGATTGTTGTCACATGGAATGACATTATGCGACTATTACGATAACAACAAGGTGTCCTTTAATGTGACACCTTTTTTAATTCAAAGGGGCGAATTTAGATGAAAGAAAATCAAGAGCTATTTAATATATTGCTCCAACAATTACAAATTAAAGATGAAGATATTTTAAATGAACTAGAAGCTGTGGAAATGATAAAAGTGGATGTCCATCCCAATAAAAAGGAGTGGCATTTTTATTTATCCGCACCTAAACGACTTCATCCCCATGTTTATGAAATGTTTCAACATGCACTAGAATCAGCCTTTACCGAAATTGCTACTCCAAATGCTTGGTGGCAGTTTCCAACCGAACAGGCTACTAAAGAAACCTTGATTGATTATTGGCCAACTTTATATCGATTGATGATCCGTCATTATCCTTTACTAGAAGGGTTATTACGTAGCGCAAATATTGAAATTTTAGACGAAGAAATTCGCATCGGATTGGCGAGCCAAGACCAAATTCAAACATTTAAAACCCAATTTCATCAATTGATTGCCGACCAACTACAAAAGGCAAGCTTTACCCAGGTGCCTTTAACCTGTTATGTGGATGAAACGGTCAGTCAAAAGGACCATGAAGCCTTTGTGAACCGTCAAAACCAAGAAGAAGAAGCATCGATTCAAGCCGCTTTACAAGCTTTAGAACAACAAAAGAATCGACCAAAGGTTCAAGAAGGGGACGCTGATTTAACGATTGGTAAAGATATTCCTGAAGGTCAAACCATTACCATTTTAGATGTGTATGATAATCCCCGTCGTCAAGTAATTGAAGGGCATATTTTTGCGATTGAATATCGCACCTTCCAAAGTGGGACGGAACTGATGACAATGAAAATCACCGACTATACGAGTTCAGTCCAAGTTAAAATGTTTTCAGGGCGTAGGGCCTCTAAAGAAGCACTGCATCAGTTTAATAAAGGTGAGTGGATTCGCTTAGAAGGCGATTTAGAAATGGATAACTATACCCATGAAATGGTCTTCCAACCACGAAGCATTCGCAAAATTAAAAAAGCGAGCCGCCAAGATACTGCGCCAGAAAATGAAAAACGCATTGAATTTCATATGCATTCTAATATGAGTCAAATGGATGCGACCAACAGTGCGTCTGATTTAATTAAACAAGCCGCTGCTTGGGGGCATCCGGCTGTTGCCTTAACCGACCATGCCGCTGTTCAAGCCTTCCCTGAAGCTTATCACGCTGGGAAAGCCAATGACATTAAAGTGATTTTTGGTATGGAAGCTTATGTCGTCAATGACGGCGAACCCGTCGCTTATAATCCGGAGCATATTGAGTTGGAAGATGCCACCTATGTTGTTTTTGACGTGGAGACGACAGGACTTTCAGCAATTTATGACTCCATCATTGAAATTGCTGGAGTGAAGATGCATCAAGGCAACATTATTGATACTTACGAAGCCTTTATTAATCCAGGACATCCTCTATCAGCTTTTACGACGGAGTTAACAGGAATTACAGACGCGATGTTAGAAGATGCGCCACCTGAAAAGCAAGTGATGGAAGAGTTTCAAGCCTTTTGTGAAGGGACCATTCTTGTCGCCCATAACGCGTCTTTTGATATTGGTTTTATTAACAAAACTTATGAACGTCTAGGGATGAAGCCTTCCACTTTACCTGTTATTGATACGTTAGAGTTATCTAGATTAGTGAACCCTGATTTAAGAACGCACCGTTTAAACACCTTAGCGCGTCATTACGGAGTTCATTTAGAACAGCACCACCGAGCTATTTATGACTCGGAAACAACGGGCTTTATTTTATATAAATTGTTAGAACAAGCATTAGAAGACTATCAAATGACCCATCACGACCAATTAAATAACGAAATGGGTAAAGGCGATAGTTATAAACAAAGCCGACCTTTTCACGTCACTTTGTTAGCTAAAAACCAAGCGGGGCTAAAAGATTTATTTAAACTGGTCTCTATTTCAAATATCGAGTACTTCCACCGTACCCCGCGTATTCCTCGTAGCGTATTAAACCGCTACCGTGAACACTTACTCGTCGGAACCGCTTGTTCTGAAGGGGAAGTTTTTACGGCGATGATGCAAAAAGGGTATGACGAAGCGGTGGAACTGGCAAAATATTATGATTACATTGAAATTCAACCACCCAGTGTGTATGAACCTCTCGTAGAACAAGAACTCGTTCGCTCCCATGCGGCTTTACAAGACATTATGAAAGAAATGGTCCGTTTAGGAGAAGAACTAGATAAGTTAGTGATCGCAACAGGAAATGTTCACTACTTAGATGAAAAAGATCATATTTACCGAGAAATTTTACTGCGTTCCATGAAAATTAATGCGAACCGAACCCTTTATTTACCGAAAGCTCACTTTAGAACGACCCAGGAAATGTTAGATGAGTTTGACTTTTTACCTCAAGATGTAGCTCATAACATTGTGGTCGAAAATACTCATCTCTTAAATGAACAAATTGAAGAAGTAGAAGTGATTAAATCAGACCTTTATACACCGGTTATTGAAGGGTCTGACCAAGAAATTACGGATTATACTTACGAACAAGCTTATAAAATGTACGGTAATCCACTACCAGAAATTGTAGAAGCGCGAATTAAAAAAGAGTTGGATAGTATTATTAGTAACGGCTTCTCGGTTATTTATTTAATCTCACAAAAGCTTGTTTTAAAAAGTATGGATGATGGGTATTTAGTAGGGTCTCGTGGTTCGGTGGGTTCGAGTTTAGTTGCTACATTAACTGGGATTACAGAAGTGAATCCTCTCGTTCCTCATTACTACTGTCCAAATTGTCAGTATAATGAATTTTTCACTGATGGAACGATCGGCTCAGGGTATGACCTACCTGAAAAGACTTGTCCTAACTGCGGGGAGGATGTTCCTCTTGTTAGAGAAGGGCAAGATATTCCCTTCGAGACTTTCTTAGGGTTTTATGGAGATAAAGTTCCCGATATTGATTTAAACTTCTCCGGGGTATACCAACCAACGGCTCACGCATATACGAAAGAACTCTTCGGAGAAGATTACGTCTACCGTGCTGGAACGATTAGTACGGTGGCGGAACGAACAGCCTTTGGGTACGTAAGAGGGTATTTGGAACATACTCAAGAAGAATTACCGCAAGCTGAAAAAGAACGACTTGCTAAAGGGATTGAAGGGGTTAAGCGAACTACCGGGCAACACCCGGGAGGGATTATTGTTATTCCAGATAATATGGACGTGTTTGACTTTACACCGATTCAATTCCCAGCTGACGACATGGGAGCGGAGTGGCGAACCACTCACTTTGACTTCCACTCTATTGACGAAAACGTCTTAAAGCTAGATATACTAGGACACGATGACCCGACCGTCATCCGGATGTTACAAGATTTAAGTGGCATTGACCCATCAACTATTAACCCGACCGATGAAGAGGTTATGACGATTTTTACCAGTCCTAAAGCTTTAGGCGTTGAACCAGAACAAATCTTTTCTTCAACTGGAACCTTAGGGATTCCAGAATTTGGTACCGAATTTGTACGAAACATGTTAGAAGAAGCTCGCCCTAAAACCTTTGCGGAATTAATTCAGATCTCTGGTCTGTCTCACGGAACGGATGTATGGTTAAATAACGCTCGGGATTTAATTAATAATAATATTGCCCCACTATCAGAAGTAATTGGGTTAAGGGATGATATTATGACGACCTTAATTTATTACGGATTAGATGATGGGTTAGCCTTTACGATTATGGAGGCGGTGCGTAAAGGACGCGGGTTAACACCTGAATGGGAAGATCAAATGCGTGAACATAATGTGCCTGAGTGGTATATTGATTCATGTAAGAAGATTAAATATATGTTCCCGAAAGCTCACGCGGTAGCCTATGTTTTAATGGCACTTCGGGTTGCTTATTTTAAAGTGCATTACCCGATGTATTATTACGCCGCTTACTTTTCCGTGCGTGCTAAAGAATTTGATATTGTCGCGATGCACCAAGGAAAAGAAATGGTCAAACGCCGCATTCGGGAAATTAATGATAAAGGCTTTGATGCGACTGTCACAGATAAAAACTTACTCGTTTCTTTAGAACTAGCGAATGAAATGCTTGAACGTGGGTATAAGTTCCAAATGATTGATATTAATAAATCAGATGCGGAAAACTTCCTCATAGAAGGAGACACATTAATTCCACCCTTTAGATCCATTCCCGGTTTAGGATTAAGTGTGGCTCAACAAATTGTAGCTGCTAGAAAAGAAGCGCCGTTTTTATCAAAAGAAGACATTCAAAAACGTGGACGGGTTTCTAAGACGATTATTGAATATTTAACCGATCACGGTGTTATTCAAGACTTACCCGATGAAAACCAACTAAGTTTATTTGATATGATGTAGAAAGGATCGAACCATGGGACACAAGTTAGGCATTATTGGTGTAGGGCATGTAGGTGAATTGGTATTATCAACAGCCGTTCATCAAAACTTATATTCAGATATTGTTTTAATCGACATAAAAGAAAATAAAGCAAAAGGAGAAGCGTTAGATCAAACTCACGCAACGGGATTTATGACCCGTTCGAACACGAACATTGTTCACGGTTCTTATAAAGATTTAAAAGATGCCGATGTGGTGATTATCGCAGCGACTCACCAGTACCCTAAAGGGCAAATTCCAGGAGACCGTCAAGAGTTATTAAAAGACAACGCTAAAATCTTCCGTCAAATAATGACCGATTTAACCAAGATCACCACAGATCCAAACTTACTTTTCATCTCAAACCCTGTCGATACCGCTGTTTATATTGCAGCAACGGAATTTGATTACCCAGTTCATAAAGTGTTAGGAACTGGTACGACATTAGATAGTGCGCGGTTAAAACAATTTATCGGCGCTCATTACAATGTAGACCCTAAATCAGTTCAAGCTTATATGTTAGGTGAGCATGGTTACAGTGCCTTTCCAGGGTTTAGTCAAATAACCGTTGGAGGAATGGACTATCCATCATTTGATGAGTTATATTCTGACGTTGACACACTGACCCGTCAACAAATGATGGAATATGCCGTACAAACGGCTTACGAAGTATTTCATGCCAAAGAAGGGGTCACCAACGCAGCGGTAGCCCAAGCAGCCAACGAAGTCGCCCGTAATATTTTACTGGATGAAAGAGCGATTCAGCCGGTTTGTAGTTTAATTCCAAAAGAATTATATAACTTAGACAATGACATTGTTTTTGGTTTACCAACTGTAGTAGGGCGTAAAGGTGTAATTAAGCATTTAGCGATGCCGCTCGATGACGTAGAACGTTCTCAATTAGACCGCTCCGTTAAAGCCATTCAAGATAATATTGATCTAGCCAACGAATTAAAATAAAAAATAAGCGTGTTAAGAAATTTAAATTCTTAGCACGCTTTTTGTATAGATAAATTAATTAAGCATTTGAAGAGATGAATTTTTTCCAGCCATAGAAAATAACTAACCCAGCACCTACTCCTAGCGCTAAGTTATTCGTGACTAACACGACCATCATTGTTACCAGTAAAGCTGCTCCGTGATAGGGTGGACGAGTTTTAACGTAAGACCATGAATCCCATTGAATAGCACTTAGAGAAACAGTAATCATAATCGCAACTAATACAGCCATGGGGATCATTGAAACAACCGGACTGAATAAAAGCAATAAAGAAAGAAGGGAAAGGCCAGTCGTTAATGAAGAAAGACGAGATGTTCCACCACTTTTAACGTTAATCACAGATTGACCAACCATCGCACATCCAGCAATTCCACCAAATAGACCGGTCATTATATTCGCTACACCTTGACCTAAAGCTTCTTGTTTAGGATTTCCTTTTGTATGCGTCATATCGTCGACTAAGTTTAGCGTTAAGAAAGTCTCCAATAATCCAACTAAGGCGATGGCTAAGGAAACAGGGGCAATGATTTTAAAGCTTTCAAAGGTTAATGGAACTGACGGTAAACTAAAACTAGGAAGAGAAGCTTGAATCGGGGCTAAATCGCCAATACGTGTCATTGGTAAATTTAAAGCCAACTAATAGTTGTAAGAATAGCCAGTACAATTAAGGGCGCTGGGATTGCTTTAATATAACGAGGAATAACATATAAAAGAGCTAGACCAATAATTAAAAAGATAAAGAATAAGGGATTTCCTTCGCGAATACTAGGCACTTGCGCTAGAAAAATAATAAGCCCTAAAGCGTTAAAGAATCCAAACATCACCGCTTGAGGAATGTACTTAACTAAACGAGCAATTCCTAAACTTCCTAAAATCATTTGGAAGATTCCGGCTAAAATAGAAGCAGCGAATAAATATTGTAATCCATATTCACTCACTAAACCTCCAACCAGCACTGCAATGGCACCCGCTGCTCCTGTAATCATGCCCGGACGACCCCCTAAAAGAGCGATCACAAAAGATAAAACTACCGTACTCATTAGACCAACGGCTGGGTTAATACCAGCCACAAAAGCAAACCCAATCACTTCAGGGATAATCGCAATGGATGTGACTAATCCAGCTAAAATATTTTGAATGGGCGAATCTGCCCATTCTTTTTTATTAAATAATTGCATGTATCTATAAATCCTTTCATTTTGATAATCTGTTCTATTTTAACACGGTATAAAGGAAAAGCAAAAATACCAAGAGAAAAAACGGGACTTATGATATAGTTAAGTATAACTTTTAAATTAAATCAAGATGAACGATTATATAAAATAAAGCAATTTTTAGGAGGTAATGTTACGTTATGACTGATCAACAACAAAAATTAGTCCCAAAATTGAGATTTAGAGGATTTACGGAAGATTGGCAACAG
>NZ_FNEL01000056.1 GCF_900100125.1 Dolosicoccus paucivorans
CAAGTCAGTTCTTTCGTGGTAAGATGTGTATAGGCCATTTTGTGTCTACTCCCTTATTTATGATTGGACTCATAAATAGTGTAGCACAAATGGTCTTATTTGTTTTTTTCTAGCTTAATTTTACAATTCAGGTTATAAAGAATGATCCATTGAGTTAGTTTAACCCAATATCATTACGGTAAACTAAGTTTTCTGATTCGATTTGTTCAACACCTTGATAAGCTAACTTGCGCGCTTCTTCTAAGGTTGGTTGTTTTGCGATGACAGTTAAGACGCGGCCTCCGTTCGCATATAATTGACCATTTTCTTCAGCTGTTCCGTTATGAACCACCCACAACTCTTTTGTATCTTGTGGTAAGTTATTAATCGGTGTCATTCGTTTAAAGTCGGTTCCTGGATAGCCATCAGCGTACATTACGACACCACAAGTGGCGTCTTGAGTCCACTTGAAATCGTCTTTTGTTAATGTTTCGTCCAATGCTCTTTGAATCAATTCGACTAAATCTGACTCAAGACGAGGTAAGAGAAGTTGGGTTTCCGGGTCTCCAAAGCGTACGTTAAATTCTAAAACAGACGCTTTTTCATCTTCAAACATAAAGCCAATGAATAACACCCCTGTAAATTCATAGCCATCTTTTTTAAAGCCTTCACTAATTTGGTGAACGATCGCATCAAAAGAAGCTTGAATGTTTTCATCTTCTAATTGAAGCGGTGAATAACAACCTACCCCACCGGTATTTTCCCCTTCATCAAAGTCCTTAGCGCGTTTATAGTCGCGAGCCGTTTGTAGAGGGAAGATTTCGTTATTAGACACTAAACAAATTAAGCTCATCTCTTCGCCGGTTAAGAATTCTTCAATGACGACTTTACAGCCAGATTCACCGAAAATTTCATCGACTAACATTTGTTGTAAGGCATCTTTTGCTTCTTCAAAGTTTTGTGCGATATGAACACCTTTACCTAACGCTAAGCCGTCGGCTTTAATAACGAGCGGGTAATCTTGATCTTTAGCATAATCAACTGCCGCTTCGTAGTCAGTAAACTCTTCGTATTTAGCCGTTGGAATATCGTGACGAATGAGAAACTCTTTAGTGAAGTGTTTACTTCCTTCAAACTGAGCACACTCTTTATTCACCCCAAAGACACGAACACCTGCGCGACGTAATTGGTCACTTAAACCACCACATAATGGGTTTTCTGGTCCGACAATGACAAGATCAATGGCTTCTTTTAAACAGAACTTTTCAAGGCCGTCAAAGTCCATCACATCTAAAGGCACATTTTGAGCAATCATTTTGGTCCCGGCATTTCCTGGGGCGACAAATAATTCATCAACTAAAGGAGATTCTTTGACTTTAAGAGCAAGGGCGTGCTCACGCCCCCCACTTCCAATAATTAATACTTTCACTGAAATTCCTCTTTCTTAATGTTTAAAGTGACGCATATGAGTCATTAATAAGCTCATATCCGCTTCTTTTGCCGCTTCAATAACTTTTGGATCTTGAATGGATCCACCTGGTTGAATCACTGCTTTTACGCCGTGCTCTTTTAAGATATCAATGGTATCACCAAAGAAGAATCCATCACTTGCTAGAACAGCTCCTGCTGGATCTTTAATCGCACGGTCTACAGCCTTTTCAACCGCCCATGAACGTCTTACTTCGCCGTGACCTAATCCAATGGTTTGACCGTCTTTAGCTAAAACGACCGCATTTGAGTTTAAGTGTTTAGCCACTTTCCAAGCAAAAATTAAATCCGTCATTTCTTCATCACTTACCGGACGGTCAGTGACGTTTTCTAATTCGTCTTCGTTAAATAACTCTACGTCTTTATCTTGAACTAACAAACCACCAATGGTTTGACGGATTTCTTTAGCTGCTTTAGCTGGTTCATCTAATCCATCCATTGTCACTAAGCGTAAGTTCTTTTTCTTTTGTAGAA
Organism: Dolosicoccus paucivorans; assembly: GCF_900100125.1. Lineage (GTDB taxonomy): Bacteria > Bacillota > Bacilli > Lactobacillales > Aerococcaceae > Dolosicoccus > Dolosicoccus paucivorans. The sequence goes on from NZ_FNEL01000056.1 coordinate 1,942, forward strand.
CTTCTAAAGCTTCTGGTGTAAAGGATGGAGCGATAATGATTTCTAAAAACAGTTGTGACATTTCTTGAGCCACATCTTCTTCAACAGGACGGTTAAAGCCGATAATGCCTCCAAAAATTGATACAGAATCCGCTTCATAAGCTTTTAAATAAGCGTCCAGCGGGTCTTTACCAATGGCCACACCACATGGGTTCATATGTTTAATTGCCACACAAACAGGTTGTTCAAATTCTTTAACGATGTCAATACATGCGGTCATGTCGTTGAAGTTATTATAAGACAATGCCTTTCCATGTAATTGAGTAAAAGGTACGTCATCTGTTACATAGTAATCCGCTGCTTGGTGCGGGTTTTCGCCGTAACGTAACGTTTCTTCGTGTTGGTAGTTTAATGTTAAATTGCTTTGACTTGTTTCTTCGTCTAATAAATAGTTGGCAATCATTTGGTCATAAGCACTGGTTAAAGCGAAGGCTTTTTGTGCCATTTTTTGACGGAAAGCCACTGTATTTTGATCTTTTTGTAACGCTTCTAAAACTTCGTCATAATCTTTAGGATCCGTTACGATTAATGTATCTTTAAAGTTTTTAGCCGTCGCACGAATCATCGCTGGTCCACCGATATCAATCATTTCAATAATTGATGCTTGAGTAGCCCCCGGCTTATTCATCGCTTCTTCAAATGGATATAAGGTATTAATGACCATATCAATGGGACGAATGCCTTTTTCTTCAATAGTTGCTTCGTGATTTTCATCCCCGCGACGGTATAATATACCTCCGTGAATGTAAGGATGAAGTGTTTTAACACGGCCATCTAAAATCTCTTCAAAGCCTGTCACTTCTTCTACCGCAATCACAGGAACATCTGAATCTTTAAGTAAGTCATAAGTTCCCCCGGTAGAAATAATTTCCCAACCTAATTCAACTAATCCTTTAACAAAAGGAACAACATTGGTCTTATCGAATACTGAAACTAACGCTCTCATTATAGTTGACACACCTCTTTAATTGATTGTATTAATAATTGATGTTCGACTTCTAACACCTTTTGTTGCAAGGTTTCCGGTGTATCCTTTGGATCAACAGGAACCACTGCTTGATTAATAATGCGGCCATCGTCATAAATTTCGTTGACGAAATGAACGGTGGCTCCAGTATATTTAACACCCTTTTTAATAGCTGCTTCATGGACTTTCATCCCATAATAGCCTTTGCCACTAAAAGCAGGAATTAAAGATGGATGAATATTAATAATCTTTTCCGGATAAGCTTGAATAATTTTTTCCGGAACTTTTCTTAAATAACCTAAAAGCAAGACATAATCGACGTCATGTTCTTTTAACGTATTTAAGATGTCATCTCCGTCTTGTAGGACATATTGATCGATGCCGTGATTTTTTGCTCTAGTTAATCCATAAGCAGAAGGGTTGTTTGAAATAACAACCGCTACTTCTGCTTTAGGAGTCGTTTGGCAATAATCAATCACCGCTTGTAAGTTTGTTCCTCCACCTGAAATTAGGACCCCAAACTTTACCATGTCACTTCGATTCCTTCAGTTTGATTATCAACAGCACCTAAGACTTCAAATTCACTACCTAAATCATTTAAAATGTTTTGAGCTTCTTCAAGAGAATCTTCTGGAACAAAAACGACCATACCAATACCCATGTTAAAGGTATTGAACATTTCTTGTGTTTCAACATTTCCTAACTGTTGGATCGTTTGGAATACTTGTGGCACATTTTCTTGTGGCCAATGAATTTTTAAGCCTGTTTCTTTAGGTAAGACGCGCATTAAGTTCTCATCTAAACCACCACCGGTAATATGGGCAATTCCGTGAAGAGATACTTTTTCTAAAAGGCCATTAATTTCTTTAGCGTAAATTTTAGTTGGTGTTAACAATACTTCACCAATACTCTTGTCGTAACCTTCTAGCGTATCTTTAAAGTCAATGTCGTTAACTTCTAGCGCTTTACGAGCAAGAGATAAGCCGTTAGAGTGAATACCTGATGATTTTAAAGCAATCGCAACGTCACCTGGCTTAATCGCTTCTCCGGTAATAATCTTTTCTTTGTCCACCACACCGACACTAAAGCCGGCTAAGTCATAGCTTTCTGGGTCGTATAAGTCAGGCATTTCAGCTGTTTCGCCGCCAATTAGAGCAGAGTCACTTTGTTTACAACCGTCCACGACCCCTTGGATAATTGCTTGCATTTTCTCTGGATCTAATTCGCCTGTTGCGATGTAGTCTAAGAAGAATAATGGCTTAGCTCCTTGACATAAAATATCATTAACACACATGGCTACTAAGTCCACTCCAATAGTGTCATGCTTATCTAATGCTTGAGCGATCATTAATTTAGTTCCCACACCGTCTGTTCCTGAAACTAAAACCGGCTCTTTATATTCGTCTTTATTTAACGCAAATAGTCCTGCAAATCCACCAAGACCCGTTAATACTTGTTTGTTATGAGTTGATTCAACCATTCCTTTAATCAGTTGAACTTCTTCATAACCTTTTTTTACATCCACACCACTATCTTTATACGTTAATTTCATTAATTATTCATTCTCCTTAAAATATGGATCATATAAGTTTTGTTTGTTACATGCTTTTTTAAGTCCTTCAATCGAGAGGAAAGCAACTGAATCACTACCGATTAATTCGTTCATTTCTTCAAGGCTGCGGTTATAGGCAAATAAATCTTCTACATCCGGTACTTTAACACTGCCACTATCTTTACTACGGTTAATAACCGGTGGGCAGGCAATACGAACGTGAACGCTTTTGGCCCCTACTTGTAAAATATCTTTTACTGTTTCGTGAATGGTTGTTCCCCGAACAATGGAGTCATCCACTAAAATAACATGCTTGCCTTTTAAATTAGGACGAATCGGTGTTAATTTAATTCGAACGTCTTTAGCTCGAAGAGAAGCGTCGGGTCTAGTAAAAGTTCGCCCGATATAATGGTTGCGCACAAAACCTTGTTGATAAGGAATGCCAACTCCGTTAGCATACCCCATCGCCGCAACAATTCCCGAGTCTGGTGCACCAATAACAATGGTTTCTTCTGGGTCAAAAACGACGGTTTCTTCCGTTGCTAGTTGGTAACCCATTTGATAGCGCGCATTATAAACGGATTCGCCATCCATAATGGAGTCTTGTCGTGCAAAGTAAATGTATTCAAACGCACAAACTTGGGCCGGACGATCGGTTCGGTTATAACTTTTAAGTTCGTCTTTATTTTGAATAATAATCTCACCCGGAGCAATGTCACGGTAGCACTCGCCACCGATAACATCAATCCCGCAACTTTCAGAACTTACAATAAATGACGATCCACGGTACCCCATCACTAAAGGTTTAATCCCACGCTTATCTCTTGTGGCGATTAAGCGGTCCTTTTCCATGTAACATAAGGCAAAGCCGCCTTCTAATTGATCTAAATAAGCAAGGCATTCTTCATCGGCATTACGTAAGTGAACCATTAAATCAATCATAGAAAAGTCTTCATTACTAATGACGCCATCCACTGTTAAAATCGCATTGTCTAATACAATGGGCATTTCAACCCCTAGGCGGTCATTTTCAATGTATCCAATTCCTTTACCCCCAGTTAAAAAGTGAGCATCGGAACTAGATAAGTTGTCTTTAATGAGTCCTTGTCCAATTTTTAAACGAGTTGTTCCATTACTGGTCGCAATCCCAACAGTTTCTTGACCACGGTGTTGTAAGGCATATAGTCCGTAGTAAATATCTTCAAAAGCTGAATCGTCGTTATGATGGGAGACTGCAAAAATACCACTCATTTTATAGGTCTCCTATTGCTTCGTCCATTGCTTTAACAGCTTCTAACATTTCTTGTTTATGGTTCTTTAACTTTTGTTGTAATTCTTCGTTACCGATCGCTAACATTTGAGTGGCTAAAATACCTGCGTTCTCGCCACCATTAATCGCAACGGTCGCTACAGGAACGCCACTTGGCATTTCAACCGTTGAAAGTAGCGCTTCTAAACCGCCCAATGTACTTGACTTAACAGGCACCCCAATAACTGGTTTAATAGTCATTCCAGCAATGACTCCAGATAAGTGGGCTGCTTTACCAGCAATTCCAATAAACACATCCGCTGTTGAGTTTTCAACAGCGTCTTGTAATGTGTCTAAAGCACGGTGTGCTGAAATAACGGATACTTGGTAATCAACACCAAATTCTTTTAAAATGGCAGTTGCTTTTTGAGCGATTTCTTTGTCACTTTGACTTCCCATAATGATATGTACGTTCATAATGTTAGTTGTCTCCTTTATTTAGTTGATTGAATAATGACTCGTAACGTTTCGTTACACTGTTAATTAATGTGTTTGGTGCAACACGTTCGATGTTACTGATGAACCCAATAATGTGACCTGATGGATCTTGAATACCGTCGATTGATTGGTGATCAAAAGCTTCTTCAAAGACAGAGATAATTTGTCCTTGTTGTGCAAGTGTATCTTCTTCACCATTTAAATCAATGCCTAGCCATGATGAAGCCACTGGCACGTTAAAGCTTTCGCCTTCTAATCCTTTAGTAAAGATTGATGAACCTAAAATCTTAATGGTTTGCGTACGGCTTAAGAATTTATCCACTGGGTTTTTCACTAAGCGGTAATTTGATCCTTCTTGAACTTGTCCAAATTCAATAAGACCTGTCTTAAGTAACGCATCAACTGAAGTTCCAGTTGCTAAAATATAGTGATCTTTTACAAATTCATTAACCGCGTCTTTAACTTTTGGATGAGTTAATAGTAATTCCCATGCTTTAGCTGGCGCATCAGGTTCATTACCGTAAGCCGCACCGTGTGGAATAATCAGTAGATCGTGTTTACTTAGTTGGTCTGCAAATTGAGCGATTGTTTCTTCCATTCGCTCTGTTTCAAAGACAAATTCAGTCACGTCAATGCCGTTTAACTGACATGCTTTAACATAGTCTTGTTCTGTTTGTACACCAGTAAAGATCGGCAGTAATGCCTTTTTGATAGTTGGTGTTTGAACAGCTAACGGTTCAACAGAATAATTGTTATTTAAAGCTTTCATATCAAAGCGGTGGTAAACGTATTCTAATGGCTCTTGTGTCCATTCGACTAAATCTTTAATTTGATAGGTTTCACCGTCTAATGTAATGACATCTTCTTGAGTGTGACCTAACACCGTCGCATGTTTGAAGGTTGATTCATCAAAGTCGTCTTTAACTTCTAATAAGAATGAACCCATCATTGGTTTTGTGTAATCCCCTTTTGGTAATTCAAACCCAATATGGTTACCATAACTCATTTCCACTAATTCTTTTAAGACACCAAGGCGTGAAACCGTTGAGCTAGCTAAGATATCGTGGCGGTGTTCAAAGATCGTCTCAAAGGTAGCTTTTAAAGCTTCCATATCCACTGTTAAGTCGTCCTTTAATGGTTGTTCAACTAAAACAATTTTAGATCCAGCTTGTTTAAAGGCTCTTGAAATGACGCCGTCCACTTCACCATGTCCAACCGCAAAGCTAATAACTGTTGGTGGAACATCAATTTCTTCGTAACTTCCACTCATACTATCTTTACCACCGATAGCTGGAATTTGTAGATCAGTCATCGCTAAGTTTGCGCCTAGTAAGGCTAAGAACGGTTTACCCCAACGAGCTGGGTTTTCGCCTAAACGTTCAAAGTACTCTTGCATGGATAAGCGAGCTGTTTTGTAGTCTAATCCTAAAGCGACTAAACGCGCAATAGAGTCTACTACCGCAAAGTAAGCACCGTGGAATGGTGAATAGCTCATTAAATGAGGATCATAACTTGCTGTCATGGCTGAAACACTTGTTGTTGTCGCATGAGGTAGTAAAGAAACCATTCCTAACTCTGGGGTCATTTCGCATTGACCGCCGTAAGGGCTAAGAACTGTTTGCGCACTGACCGTACTGTCAAAATAGTCTGCCATGGCACGTTGGCTACGGTTATCTAATGACTGGACATAGTCTTTCATTGTTGTAAATGGTTGTGTTGGCACTTCACCTTTTGGTTGAGTGGCTTCAACATGGGCTTGTTTTGTCGCACCGTTTGAGTTTAAGAACGAACGATCAATATCAAAGATCACGCGGTCTTGCCAAGTCATCACTAGTTTTGGCTCTTCGGTTACTTCAGCTACGATCGTTGCTTCCACGTCATCTTTTTGACAAAGAGCTAAAAATTGATCCGCATCTTCTGGCGCCACAACGGCAGCCATACGCTCTTGGGATTCAGATAAGGCAATTTCGCCCCCATGCATTTGTGGGTATTTTAACTTTACAGCGTCTAAGTCAATATGAATACCATCAGCTAATTCTCCTACCGCAACGGATAATCCACCGGCTCCAAAATCGTTACACTTTTTAATTAAACGTGTCACCTCTGGATTGCGGAATAAACGAACAATTTTACGCTCAGTTGAAGGGCATCCTTTTTGAACTTGAGCACTTTGTTCTTCTTCCGTATCGTCGGCTTCTTGAACCATACTTGATCCAACTGCCGCTCCTAAACCGTCTTTACCCGTTTTTCCACCTAGTAAAATAATAACGTCTCCTGGTGTAGGGTTCTCACGGATAACGTAATCAGCTGGTGTTGCCGCAACAATCGCTCCTGCTTCCATACGTTTAGCTACAAATCCATCATGGTAATATTCTTTAGCATAGTTTTGAGCGATTCCGATTTGGTTACCATAATCAGAATAACCTTCAACGGCTTTTTGACTAATATTTGATTGAGCTAATTTGCCAGGCAATGTCTCTTCTACGGGTTCACTTGCATCTTTTGAACCACTAATACGCATTGCTTGATAAGCATAACTACGACCTGACAATGTATCTCGAATCGCTCCACCTAAACAAGTCGCTGCTCCTCCGAAGGGTTCGATTTCTGTTGGGTGGTTATGGGTTTCATTTTTGAAGTATAAGACCCAATCTTCAGGACCTTCCGCTGTTTGAACCGTCATATTAACGGCACAAGCGTTTACTTCATCAGATACAACAACGTCACTTGCTAAACCTTCTTGTTTTAAGTAGCGAGCTTGAATGGTTCCTAAGTCCATTAACGTCATCGCACGGTCTAAACGTCCTGTTGCTTGACGTAATTGTTGGTATACTTCAAAGGATTCCTTAAATAAATCAACAAAAAAACCATCCTCAAAACGCACATCGGTTAGATGCGTTTCAAATGTTGTGTGACGGCAATGGTCAGACCAATAAGTATCTAATGCTTTTAATTCAGTCGTGTTTGGATCACGGTTAATTTCTTTAAAGTAATCTTGAATAAACATTAAATCGTCTAAATCTAATGAGAAATCACGTTGAAGTTCTTTTAGTTGGTCTTCATTAAAGTCCATAAAGCCTTCAATCGGATCTAAATCTTTTAAACTAGATAAACGTACAGGATGTACTTGGTAATCTAAAGGAATTTCGACAAACTCCATCGGGTTTAAAACATAAGATTTAAATTGTTCAAATTGATCATCATTAACGCCTTCAACATTAATGAGGGTGGAATGATGTACAGTTGTATTTAAGTGTAATAATTCGTTAAGTTGTTTTTCGACCATTACTTGACGTTCGTTATATTGCCCTGGAATTGGATGATAACGGAATTGGTAAGGTGCTTCTTCAAGTTCGTAGGCGACGTTAACATCGTCAAATAATTTTGCTTCAATTTCTTGTAACTGTTCTTTTGACACGTCAAAAAACTCATACACATCATAAACAGACACATCTAGTGTGTCGATATGTAATAAGTGATGAGCGTTAGATAATAATTTTTGTTTATAAGTATCTCGGTGGGGATGAGCGCTAATAATTAACTTCATAATTCCTCCTAAAAAAATGTGGCTAATTCTAAATGACCGACTGATTGGTCACCTTGATATACACGCATATTTCCAGCTGAAACTTCATCAATTAACATTAACTTTCCATCTTTATCTCGTCCAAACTCAAGTTTTAAGTCGTATAACTCTAACCCTTTGTCGGCTAAATCATCTTTAATGAGTTGTGAAATTTGTTTGGTCGCTTTTTTAATTTCGTCATATTCACCAGGACGTAAAATATTTAAAGCAAGCAACGCATCTTCGTTAACTAATGGGTCTTCACGTTCATCGTCTTTTAGTGTAATTTCAACGTATCCGTCTAGCTTGTCGCCATCTTTAGCATATAATCCATAGCGACGAATAAAAGATCCAACGGCACGGTAGCGACAAATTACTTCAATTCCTTTACCAAAGAATTCGGCTGGTTTAACATCCATCGTTTGGTTTTCAATGTCAGAACTTAAGTAATGAGTAGGAATACCTTGATCTTCAAACATTTCAAAGTAATAGCGGCTCATTACAACGTTAGAACGGCCACTTCCTTCAATGGATAACCCTACTTGGTTCGCTCCAGGGTCAAACACTCCGTCAACACCGGTTACATCGTCTTTAAATTGCAAACGATATGTTCCATCCGGTAAAGCATAAACATCTTTTGTTTTTCCTTTATACACTAAATCCAAAACGGCACCTCTTTTATCTAATTTTTTCAACTAAAAAAAGCCCAGAGAAGTAGGTCGCAAAAAGAAACCTACCCCTCTGGGCTTTTATCCCTTAGGTGTCACGAAGCATTGCCTCACTAGTACCGCTTGGACCAGACAAACAGTCATGCTTCGGAACCCTAGGTACACTTTCTTCCTAATTCCATTAGGAGCTTTTTAGTTACCTTCATCCTATCTTAAGCGCATCAAAAGATCAACTATTACCCGAAATAAAATACCAGTTTAATCAATTTATACCTGAATTGTAAAATTAAGCTAGAAAAAAAACAAATAAGACCATTTGTGCTACACTATTTATGAGTCCAATCATAAATAAGGGAGTAGACACAAAATGGCCTATACACATCTTACCACGAAAGAACTGACTTGGATAGAAAACTACTACGAAATTGGCGAAAAAGCTTACATAGTCGCTAAAAAGTTAAGAAGATCTGCTCAAACCATCTATAATGTCTATCATTATTTAGACGATGGTGGAACTATCATCGACTATTATGAAGGCTACAAAGCTAACAAATCTAAGTGTGGCTCTAAGAAGAAGCAGTTCACAGAAGATCAAATCACCTATATCAATGACCGAGTGTCACAAGGG
>NZ_FNEL01000046.1 GCF_900100125.1 Dolosicoccus paucivorans
TTCTAGGCACTTTTAATTCGAGTGTGCCCACACGAGTCGTAAAGTCTCGCTCATAATAGCCATTTCTTTGACTCTGACGACTTTCTGAACGTTCATAGTCATCGGCTTGAATATATTCTGTTCGTTGATTTTCCATCAATTGGTTGAAAACAGTGGTCAAAATATTTTTAGACACATCATCTTTAACGGAATGTTCAATAATACTTTGAACCTCTTCGTTGTTCAGTGTAAAATGTACTTGGGTCATGTAACGTCCTCCTGGGTATGTTTTTAGTGGTTAAAAACATTGTACCGTAAAAGGGCTGTTACATGGCCTTTTAACTTTTACACAATTATATGGACTTTATCGCTTTTTGTCAAATCGTTTTTATTTTAATAAGAATGAAATTGATCTTCATTGTATTGACGTAAATGTAAGTTTAAGTCTCCTAAAAACTCTTCATTACCGGCGCCATGAGTTGAAAGAACAACAATTAAATATTGAGGCGCACCATCTTTGATGTAAAAACCGATGTCATGGAAATTATCTTCGTACTGACCGTATTTTGCGCCAAAACCTTCATTGAACTCTCTTTTTAAAAAGAGATCGTCTTGAGACTCTAACATTGTTTGTTTAATGAAGTCATATTGGGGTTCAGTGACGACTTTATTTAAAACTGAAAGTAACATATTGGAGGTCGCGTAATTGACGATGTTAATATTAGGGTCAATAAAATCCACTCCGCTGACAATTTTCGAACCTTCTTGAAAATCGCCAATGTTACGGTAGTACCAATCGATCAACATATTCCAAGCAGTATTATCAGAATAATATAATGACTCATAAATGACTTCTTCTAAAGGATAACTTGCTTGAGGTGTTCCATTAGTAATGGTTCCTCCTCCTTCTTCATATAAAGCTGGATTATAAACAAAAGGAGTATCCCACGTTAAAACACCTTGGTTGACTAAGTCAGTAAACATGACGGCTGTAGTAACTTTGTTTGTACTTGCTGCCATCATAGCGACTTCTTCATTTAAATGATATGTTTCTCCCGAATTAAAGTTGTAGTAAGAAATCGCTAAATTGGATGGATCCATAGCGTACTTTTCTAACATGTCAGTCATTAGTTCATCCGCTGAATTGTAAAAAGGTAAAGACTCTTCAACTTCTTGCGAACTTGATTCTTCACTTTCTTCTAGCTCTGAGTGAGTTGACACGCTTGATTCAGGAAGAGACACGTCATTTGAAGATGAAAGAGAAGTGGCTACAATAGATGATGTTGATTCTTCTACAAGTTGGTTAGATTTTTGTGCGCGTATTAAGAAAAAGACCGACGCTAAACAAATGGAAAGAATACTTGTGACAAGTATTAAATAATATTTATGTTCTTTCATAAAAACACCTCACAGTTATACAAATGCTATTATACGTCTCTTATATTTTTATACAAATTTGAAAGATAGGACCCGCTGACAAAGCTTTAAAAACAAGGAATTATTTTTGTTTAAAAAGGTATTTCAATTATAGGGTTTGATTGATAAAAGAATGATTTTCATGTAAAGTAGAAGGGTACGTGAAACAAAAAATGTTCCACGAATTCGATGAAAAAAGGAGCTTCTAATATGACGATCGAAGCATTTATTCAAGCGTTGTTAGATCGAGGCATCGAGCTGACCTCTAAACAAATTAATCAATTTAAACGATATTATGAATTATTAATTGAATGGAATGAAAAAATTAATTTAACGGCGATTACTCAAGAAGAAGAAGTCTATTTAAAACATTTCTATGATAGTTTAATGGCTCTTTGGCTATCACCTATTGAGGATAAGCCGCTCACTTTATGTGATATAGGAGCTGGAGCAGGTTTTCCAAGTATTCCGATGAAGATCGTTTATCCTCAATTAGACATTACGATTGTCGATTCTCTTAATAAACGAATTCAGTTTTTAAACGTTTTAATCGATGAATTACAACTCGATAACGTTACCGCAATTCATGCTAGAGCAGAAGAGGTAGGTCAAGATAAGCGTTACCGGGAACACTTTGACATCGTAACAGCCAGAGCAGTCGCCGCCTTAAACGTTTTAGGGGAATATTGTCTTCCTCTTGTCAAAAAGGGAGGCTACTTTGTTGCTTTAAAAGGTCAAAGAGCTCAAGAGGAAATTGAAGAAGCAACTAAAGCGATTCAAGTGTTAGGGGCGAAACTAGAAGAAGTAAAAACAGAAAACTTACCGATTGAAGAAAGTGAACGCACCATTATCACTATTCGTAAAACATTAAACACCCCCCGCAAATATCCTCGTAATGCCGGAAAACCTAACAAGCAACCAATCAAATAAAGGAGGATGCATCGATGAGTAGAATGATTGCGATTGGTAATCAAAAAGGTGGCGTTGGCAAAACAACCACGACGATTAACTTAGGCGCAGCCCTTGCTTCCTTAGATCAAAAAGTATTGATCATTGATGCGGATTCTCAAGGGAATGCCACCAGTGGTTTGGGAGTTGATCGGACTGAAGTAGATGTTAATTTATACGACGTTTTAATTGAACGAACCCCCATTAAAGAAGCCATTGTCCCCACATCTCGAGAGAATTTATGGATTGTTCCTTCAGATATTCAATTAGCCGTGGCTGAATTCGAATTGGCTCAATTGCCGGACCGGGAAAAGCGTCTAAAAGAAGCCGTAGAAGATGTACGGTCTGATTATGATTTTATTTTAGTAGACTGTCCTCCTTCTTTAGGTCAACTCGCCATTAACGCCTTTACTGCTAGTGATACTATTTTAATTCCCGTTCAAAGTGAATATTACGCATTGGAAGGACTCAGTCAATTGCTTAATACGATTCGTTTAGTCCAACAAAGCTTTAATCCATCTTTTACTATTGAAGGTGTTTTAATGACAATGTTAGATGGACGGACTAATCTAGGCTATGAAGTTATTGAAGAAGTGAAAAAATATTTCCAAGAAAAAGTGTATAAAACAGTCATTTCTAGAAATATCCATTTAGCTGAAGCGCCCTCTTACGGACAATCTGTGATTGACTATCGTCGTCAGTCTCGAGGAGCAGAGCAATATCTCAATTTAGCAAAGGAAGTGTTGAGCCATGGCTAAGCGTAAGACAGGCGGTTTGGGTCGCGGAATGGAGACCTTATTTACACCCTTTAATGAAACAGTTGAAGAAGGCGAGCGCGTTGTCGAGATTGCTTTAGATGAAATTCGTGCCAACCCTTATCAACCTCGTAAGCATTTCAATCAAGAAGCGCTCCAAGAGTTAGCTGATTCAATTGAGCAATCAGGAGTGTTTCAGCCGGTTATTTTAAGAAAATCCAGCATTAAAGGTTATGAACTGATTGCTGGAGAACGCCGCGTTCGAGCGAGTCGCCTAGCTGGTAAGACAACCATTCCAGCGATTGTTCGTCAAATGGACGAAGAAGCTATGATTGAAATCGCGGTCATTGAAAACTTACAACGAGAAGATTTAAGTCCTTTAGAAGAAGCAGAAGCTTATCAAGTGTTAATGAATAAATTAGACTTAACACAAGAACAAGTGGCTAAACGCATGGGGAAGAGTCGACCTTATATTGCCAACTATTTACGACTTCTCGCCTTACCAGAGCCAGTCAAACTATTAATTCATGAAGGAGAATTATCAATGGCTCAAGGACGAACATTACTTGGGTTAAAAGATAAAACTCAAATCGAACCGTTGGCTCAAGAAGTCATTAAAGAGAAAATGACTGTTCGCCAATTAGAAGAAAAGGTGGTGCAGCTCAATGAAATACGACCTGCACCCCAACCTAAACCCGCACCAAAAACTTCTTCAAAAGAACGTTACATCGTTGAATTAGAACAGAACTTACAAGAAAAGTTTGGTACGGATGTACTCATTAACCAACGTCAAAACTCTCAACGAGGTAAAATTGAAATCGAATTTATGACGGCTGATGATTTAACCCGTATTTTAGACCTTTTAAATATAAGACTTTAACAGGTCAAAGGATCGAAAAGAAAGGTGTAGAAGTTCATTGAATTACGATAAGCATGATATTATTGAAATGAAAAAACCTCACGCATGTCAAACAAATGAATGGGAAATTATTCGAATGGGAATGGATATTCGGATAAAATGTCTAAACTGTCAACATGTTGTGACGATGACACGTCGTGAATTTGAAAAGAAAATGAAACGTATTATAAAAAAAGCAAACGATAATTAAGTAGGGGTGGAAAGATGTCTTTAACAGCAGGAATTGTTGGATTACCCAACGTTGGAAAATCAACACTATTTAACGCCATTACTAAAGCAGGAGTCGAGGCCGCAAACTATCCTTTCGCGACCATTGACCCAAACGTCGGGGTCGTAGAAGTTCCCGACTCACGTTTAAAAGAAATTACTAAAGTGGTTCAACCACAAAAAGAAGTCCCAACAACCTTTGAATTTACTGATATTGCTGGAATTGTAAAAGGGGCAAGTAAAGGTGAAGGATTAGGGAATAAATTCTTAAGCAACATTCGTCAAGTTGATGCGATTGTACACGTCGTTCGTTGTTTTGATGATGGAAACATTACCCACGTATCAGGAAAGGTTGATCCTTTATCAGATATCGAAACGATTAACTTAGAATTAATTTTAGCAGACTTAGAAACGATTGACCGCCGCTTCGAACGGGTGAAAAAACAAGCTCGAACAGGAGAAAAAGAAGCAGTTGCTGAATTAGCTGTTTTGGAAAAGTTAAAAGAAGCGCTAGAAAATGACCAGTTAGCAAACTCTCTAGAATTTATACCAGAACAAGAACGTATTGTTAATAGTTTGTTCTTATTAACTCGCAAGAAAATGTTATATGTAGCTAATATTTCTGAAGATGAAGTGGCTGATCCAGAAGAAAACCCATATCTTCAAGAAGTACGTGAACTCGCTCAAAAGCAAGGAGCCGACGTAGTACCTGTTTGTGCTAGTTTAGAAGAAGAAATTGCGGTACTCGATGAAGATGAAAAACAAATCTTTTTAGAAGATTTTGGATTAGAAGCTTCTGGATTAGATCACTTAATTCAAAAATCGTATAGCTTATTAGGATTAGGAACTTACTTTACTGCCGGCGAAAAAGAAGTACGTGCTTGGACATTCAAAAAAGGTATGACGGCTCCTCAAGCAGCTGGAATTATTCATACGGACTTTGAACGCGGCTTTATTAGAGCTGAGACGGTCTCCTTTGATGATTTAATGAAGTACGGCGGCATGAACCAAGCTAGAGAAGCGGGACGCGTTCGTTCAGAAGGGAAAGACTACATCGTCCAAGACGGAGATATCATTTTATTCCGTTTCAACGTCTAGTCTTTTCAAAGAAAAGGTGATTAATAATGACCGATTTAGAAAAAAATAACGAAGAGTTCAATGAAGAAGTAGATTTTTCTCAAGAAGAAAAAAGAAAATCTGTAGAAGCCACTTTGGATGAAACAATTCAAGGACCCAGTGCACCGAGCGAATTTTTAGAAGAACAAACGGTTCATTCCTCGGTCACGTCATCTAAAGAAATTGTTCCTGGCGTGAGCGGAGCAGAATTTAATAATTTGACACGCAAAAACCGCCAATTTCTTATTACCACTTGGCGTCAAGTAAAGGCTCATGGAGGAGATGAAGAAGCGGTTGCACCTGCTTTTAACGAAGTTTATGAAACACTGTTAGCAGGCCAAAAAACCAGTGAGACAGCGCAACAAATTTATGGCACACCCACTGAGGTTGCACAAACCATGTTGGGACTTGATCGTCAAGAAGAACAAGATGCTAAAGACAATCGCCTAGAAGCTCCTTCTTGGATGGTAGGCGTTGACGGCGCGCTCCTTATGGGTTCCATTTATACTTTATTAACAGGTGTAGCTCATTTGCGCGGAAATCAAGGCACCCCGATGGGGCTTATTACGTTAGTTATTAACTATATTCTCGCTGGTTTTGCGACAATGATTATGGCTAAATACTTACCAAATATGGATGCTCCTCGTAAGGAGCGTGGGTATTTAAAATATACTCTTGCTTCTGTGGGAGCGATGTTAGTATGGATTATGACTGTCAGCGCATCGATTCTATTTTTACCGCCAGCGATCAACCCGCTCTTTTCACCGATGTTTTACATTGTTTTAGGTTTAGTGGGCTTAGCCGGACGTTATATATTAAGACAACGCTATCGTATTGAAGGCGGATTATTCTAATGTTTACCGAGTACTCAACAGAGTATTCGGTTTTTTGGTAGAATATGATTAGGACTTGATTCAAAGACGGTTGAGTGATAATGTATAAAGAAACAAAAAAATAGGAGGCTCATTGATGACTACTGCATGGGAGACAAAATTTAGCCGAGAAGGTTATACGTTTGATGATGTTTTATTAGTACCAGCAAAAAGTGATGTATTACCAAATGATGTTGATTTATCTGTTAATTTAACAGACAAAATTAAATTACAAATACCAATTATGAGTGCAAGTATGGATACGGTAACAGAAGCTAAGATGGCCATCGCTATGGCTCGTCAAGGTGGATTAGGTGTTATTCATAAAAATATGTCCATTGAAGCACAAGCAGACGAAGTGCGTAAAGTAAAACGTTCTGAAAATGGGGTTATTATTGACCCGATCTATTTAACACCAGAGCACACGGTTCAAGACGCAGAAGATTTAATGGAGCGCTACCGTATTTCTGGTATGCCAGTTGTGAAAAGCGAAGATGATTTAACGCTTGTCGGTATTTTAACTAACCGCGATATTCGCTTTTTAACGACTTATGATATTGCGATTAAAGAAGTCATGACGTCTGAAAACTTAGTAACAGCACCGCGCGGGACTTCACTTGAAGAAGCAAAGAAAGAATTACACGAGCATCGCATTGAAAAGTTACCGTTAGTTGACGATAAAGGATGTTTAGCAGGGTTAATTACTATTAAAGATATTGAAAAAGTAACTCAATATCCTAACGCAGCTAAAGATGAACATGGCCGTTTATTAGTCGCCGCTGCCGTAGGCGTTACTTCTGATACATTTGAACGTGCTCAAACTTTAATTAACGAAGATGTGGACGTTTTAGTTATTGACACGGCTCACGGACATAGTGCAGGAGTTATTCGCAAAATTAAAGAAATCCGTGATGCTTACAAAGATGTGGCGATTATTGCTGGAAACGTCGCAACCGCAGAAGCAGCTCGCGAGTTATTTGACGTAGGTGTTGACGTGGTTAAAGTAGGAATTGGTCCAGGATCAATTTGTACAACCCGCGTAGTTGCTGGTGTTGGTGTGCCTCAATTAAGCGCTATTTACGACTGTGCAACTGTAGCTAGAGAATATGGTAAAGCGATTATTGCTGACGGTGGAATTAAGTATTCTGGTGATATTGTTAAAGCTTTAGCAGCAGGTGGACATGTCGCAATGTTAGGAAGTATGCTTGCCGGAACAGATGAATCTCCAGGTGAATTTGAAATTTACCAAGGACGTCGCTTTAAAACTTACCGCGGTATGGGAAGTTTAGCAGCCATGGAAAAAGGATCAAGTGATCGTTACTTCCAATCAACCAACGAAGCGAACAAATTAGTTCCAGAAGGAATCGAAGGACGCGTCGCTTATAAAGGATCTGTTCAAGAAATTCTATTCCAAATGATTGGTGGAATTCGTGCAGGTATGGGTTACTGCGGTGCCCCTAACTTAGAAACTTTACGTAACGAAGCTCAATTTGTTCGTATGAGTGGTGCTGGTTTAATCGAATCTCACCCACACGACGTTCAAATTACAAAAGAAGCACCAAACTATTCAAGATAATAAATAATTAAAGCCTTGGAAACGAGTGAGTTTTCAAGGTTTTTTAAGTGCCTTAGAAAACTTAGTAAGTGAATGGAAATAGAGGATGTGATAAAATTAAATTAAAATTAAGTAGTAATGAGTTTTATTTAAGGGGTGATCTTATGACTGCGACCATCGAGATTAAAGGACTACAAAAATCTTTTGGTAAGTTTCAAGCATTAAAAAATGTAACATTTACAGCAAATAGTGGTGAAGTAGTTGGTTTCATTGGCCCAAACGGTGCAGGTAAATCAACGACGATCCGTATCCTTTTAGGCATGATCCAAAAAGACGGGGGAAGTGCCAAAATTTTTGGTCAAGATGTTTGGGATGAAGCGTTTGATATTCATAAAAGATTATCTTATGTACCAGGGGACGTGGCATTATGGGGTAATTTAACCGGTGGGGAAATTATTGATTTATTAATGAAACTTCACGGTTCACAAAATAATACTAAACGCGATGAATTAATTCAACGGTTTGAATTAGACCCTCGAAAAAAGCTAAAAGCTATTCGAAAGGGAATCGCCAAAAAGTCGCTTTAATTGCTGCTTTAGCCGTTGATTCTGATCTATATATCTTTGATGAGCCAACCTCTGGGTTAGATCCCTTAATGGAACAGGTGTTCCAACAAGAAGTTGAACGGTTAAAACAACAAGGCAAAACCATTTTACTTTCGTCCCATATTTTGTCAGAGGTAGAACGTTTAGCTGACAAAGTGGTTATTATTCGTCAAGGTGAAGTCGTGGAATCTGGGACATTAGAGGAATTAAGACATTTAACCCGTTCTGTTGTAACTATTGATACGACAGAAGACGTTTCGGTTTTAAAAGAACTTGAAGGGGTGTATGACTTCATTCAAAAAGATGGACAAGCTACCTTCTCTGTCGATTCTGTTCATTTAAATAATATTTTACAAACAGCAACCCAGCTACACGTTAATCAGTTGGTTATTACACCACCGACATTGGAAGATTTGTTTATGGGGCACTATAAAAGCTAAGGGCGAAGGAGGGCGTATTATGAATGAAAAATTTGGACGGTGGTCAGTGCTTTATTTTCACCGTATTAAACAAGATTATAAAAAACTAATTCTTTGGCTTTTAGGATTAGGTCTTTTTTGCGCGGGATTTGTTCCAGCTTTTGAAGAGTTAGCTAAAGGATCCGGCGCGAGCGGGATGTATTATATTTTACAAAACCCAGCGATGACCTCCATGGTTGGACCAACTCCAGTTAAAGAAGCGGCGGACTATACATTAGGAGCTATGTACAGCCATGAAATGTTGCTGTTTTGTGCGTTACTTTCTTTTACTCTTTCTAGTTTGTATGTGGTCAGCCGTACGCGTAAAGAAGAGGATAGTGGTATTTTAGAGCTTACTCGTTCGTTTCCAATTGGACGTTTAGCCAATTCTTTGGCGACTCTTTTACTTACAATCACTGTCAATTTGTTACTTATTCTTTTTATTGGATTAGTTATGACTGGCTTTAAAGCTGACACCATTACGCTAGAAGGGTCCTTTTATTTGCTTCTTCCATTGGGGTAGCAGGGCTCATGGGTGGTTTGGTCGCTTTAGTTGTTGCTCAAATTATGCCAACGTCTTCTTCAGCAATCGGGACAAGCCTTGGAATCATGGGGTTACTTTACATCACTCGTGGTATGACTGATATTTCCCATGAGTCTTTGTCATTTTACAACCCCTTAGCGTGGAGTTATTTGACTTACCCTTTTACAAAAAATCATTGGACACCGGTTGCTTTTGCGCTTATTTTTAGTTTTGTTATGGGTATTTTAGCATTTATACTAGAAGGAAAACGCGATTTATCTGCTAGTTATCTTCGAGAAAAACAAGGAAAAGCCCATGCTCAAGCTAGTTTATTGTCTATTCCTGGCTTTACCTTTAAATTAAATAAAGGACTTATTTTATCTTGGATGAGTACTTTTGTCATTTTAGGAGTCGCTTATGGTGCAGTTTACGGCGATATCGGCTCTTTTTTAAATAGTAATGAATTAGTCAAAGCGGTCTTTTCTCAAGTAGATGTTTCCATTGAAGTATCTTTTACAACCACTGTGATGATGGTACTCGTTTGTTTAGTGATGATTTTACCGATAGCTATGATAAATCGTTTGTATAATCAAGAAAAAGAACGCTATTTAAGTCAAGTGTACAGTACAAAAGTAAAACGTAGTCAAATGTACGGTGCCACGACTTTACTTGCGGTTATTGTATCAATCCTCGGGATACTCGCTGTAGCGGGTAGTTTAGGCGTTACGGCAGTGAGTGTGATGAAAGAGCCAGTGATGACGTTAACAGACTTTTTGAAAATTGGCTATAACCTTTTCCCATCCGTTATATGTTTTGTAGGGCTAGCTAGCGTCTTTTTAGGTTGGTTTCCTAAAGTTAATAAAGTAGTGTATATTTACTTAGCTTATTCTTTCTTTTTAAATTACTTCTATTCCTTATTAGACATTCCTGAGTGGGTATTAAAAACAGTGCCCCAAGGATGGTTAGCCAGTGAACCTCTTCAAACTTTTGAATGGGAACCTTTTGTCGCTGTCTTTTTAATCGGACTTCTTTTAATTGGAGTCGGTTATTATGGGTATATTAAACGGGATTTAATTGAAGAAGGATAATTGATCAATCAGCGTTAGAATTTTGATCAGTTTGTGAAATTGTCTTACAAAATGCAAAAAAGTCAAAAAATAAGGTATACTATAAGTAGAAACGAAAACAATAAAAAAGAAAGGAGTGCGCTTAATGAAAATAATGATTGTTGATGATGATCGCGAAATCGTCGAATTGCTTAATATCTACCTTCAAAATGAAGGGTATGAGGTTGTTAAAGCTTACAATGGACAACAAGCACTCAATTACTTAAAAAATGATCAAGGTATTCAATTAGTTATTTTAGATGTCATGATGCCACAAGTAGATGGGATGGAAGTCTTAAAGATTCTTCGTGCTGAAAATGATAGTATTCCTGTTATTATTGTTAGTGCGAAATCTTCTGACAACGATAAAATTCAAGGTCTTATCTCTGGTGCCGATGATTATGTAACAAAACCCTTTAACCCTCTGGAGGTTATTGCTCGTGTGAAGTCTTTATTAAGAAGACAATATACTTATAGCGAAGTCGAAGAGCCAGAAGTGATTCATGCTGGACCTTTAACGATTCGCAAAGAGTCTCACGAAGTAAAGACAACGGATGGAAAAGATATTCAGTTGACAGCTTTAGAGTTTGGTATTTTATACTTGCTTGCTAGTCACCCAAATCGGGTCTTTAGTGCCGATGAAATTTTTGAAGCGGTATGGAATCAAGAAAGTATCGTCAGCGCTAAAACGGTCATGGTTCACGTTAGTCATTTGCGTGATAAAATCACTCAAGCTACAGGCGGAGAAAAAGTCATTGAAACCGTTTGGGGAGTAGGCTATAAAATTGAAGGCTAATAAACAAACTCAAGTCATTCCGCAATTGTCCTTAAGTCGGACGCATCGTGCGGAGATAGTGATTGATGCGATTATAACACTCGGAATAGTCATTTTTATCTATTTGGGTGTTATTTTAATTTTACGTGATTTTTTCCCTCATTTCTTTTATTGGACTTATCCTGAAGCTTGGTCCTTTATTCAAAGTAACGAATCAACCGGACTGGCAATTATTCAATATATTGTGATGTTCTTTGTTTTACTATCCGGTTTAGGGATGGTTTTTTGGCGTGTTAAACGTCGTCAGACTCAAATGGAATTAAACAATATTTTAAAAGTTGTTGAATATATTGCTCAAGGTCACTATGAGTATCGAATCGATGAAACATTAGTTTCTAGTCAGCGACAATCAGTTGTAAGAAGTATTAATCAACTACTAGATAGTGCGGTAGCTGCGATTGAGGAAGAACGACGAGTAGAACAAATAAAAGATGAGTTAGTCACGAATGTAGGACACGATTTGAGAACGCCTCTAACATCGATTATCGGCTACTTGGGATTAGTAACGAACGATACTATTGAACTTTCTCCTGAGGAGACTCATCAGTATTTGACAGTCGCTTATAGTAAGGCGCAACATATGCAAACATTGGTCGATGATCTGTTTGAATATACAGCGTCTCGTTCAACGACTTATTGTTTGAATAAATCGACGCTACCCGTTTATTTATTCTTGTCCCAATTAGCGGCGGAATTTGAATTGGCAGCTCAAGAAGAGGGGATGACCATCGAAATCGAAGTAGACTCTCAAGACATTCAAGGTTATTTCGATGTAGAAAAGATGGCCCGCGTATTTAACAACTTAATTACCAATGCATTAAAGTATGCTCACCGTGCTACAAAGATTACGCTAGTTGCCTTTGAAACGGAGGATCAGCATCTTTGTCTTGAAGTGCGTAATGATGGAGAGATGATTCCCGAAGAAGAATTAGAAAAAATTTTCCTAAGAAGTTATCGTACCGATACTTCTCGTAACTCAGATCAGTCAGGATCAGGGTTAGGATTATCTATTGTTAAAAATATTATTCACCATCATGAAGGAACTATTCATGCTGAAATTGTCGATAATGAACTAATATTTAAAATGATATTGCCACTGCAAAAGGAGAGTGAGGAACATTAAAAAATGGATGATTTTATGGAGTAGTTGTTTAATATTAATCAGTAGCTTTTTATTTCCTTCCACATCCTTAGCAGCGAATCGTCCTGAAGTTACTAGCGAAGGCGCTTTATTAACAGATGCCAATACAGGACAAATATTGTATAAGAAAAAAGAAAATGATTTATATGATATTGGCGAATTAACTAAAATATTGAGTACTTACTTAATTTATCAATTGATTGAAGAGGGAACTTTGTCATTGGAAGATAAAGTGAGTATTTCAGATGAGGTGTATTCTTTAAGTCAAAATTATTCGATTCCCAATGTTCCTCTAAGGCAAGACAAAGAATACACTGTAAACTCTTTGCTTCATGCGATAGGAGTGGGGCAAGCCAATAGCGCCATGCTGGCTTTAGTAGAACATGTAGATGGAACTGAAGATAAGTTTGTAGAACGAATGAAGCGCCAACTTGAGCAGTGGGGAATTAAAGAGTATGAGTTGTATAATGCGACGGGAATGGATCAAGAAAAAAGAAATAAACTAACACCTACAGCTGTCGGTCTATGTGCCTATCAATTATTAAACATTGCTCCGGACTTTGTGGAAGAAACCAAAAAAGAAATTGATCTATTTGATGCGGAATCTGAGGATGCTTTTGAAATGTTAAATCCTTTAAATTATTCAGACGATTCAGTTTATGAAGGACTCGATGGGTTGATGGGTGGCGTTAACGATCAAGATCATTTTCTATCAGTCCAAACGGCTAAAAAAGACTCCTTACGATTGATCAGCGTTATTTTGAATCCTACGAGTTCTACTGAAAGTCATAATGATCATAAACGTTTATTGACTTATGGATTTGCGGCTTTTCGCTTAGATCATGTGTTGAATCAAGGAGATAAAATTAAAAATATTGCTCGGATAGCAGTTCGAAATGGTAAAGAAGCTTTTGCTGAATTAAAGTATCAAGATGATGTGGCGGTCGTCACTCCATTAATCGATACAGCACCTGTTTTTAATTATCATTTTGTCCCTGATCCTTCTTATTTTGAAGGTGATCAACTGATGGCTCCTATTAAAGAACACACTGCGATTGGTCGGTTAGAAGTTCAAGTTGAAGGAAGTGCAGGAGAGTATTTACCTTCCTTAAATCCGCCTAACACAGCGGTTATTGTCGCCGAACCAATTGAAAAAGGCAATGGCTTAATTCGCTTCTTTAGAAAAATAAGCACACCCATTGATCAATGGGGAGCAAATATTCGTAAGTTTTTTATTCGTATTTTCAATTAAGTATTAAAAAGTCCTTGGCCCTCACAAAACTAAGAGTGCTAAGGACATATTTTTAGACAAAATAAAAAGGCATGACCACCGTCATACCTTAAATGCATACACCCTACAGGAGTCGAACCTGTAACCTTCTGATTCGTAGTCAGACACTCTATCCAATTGAGCTAAGGGTGCAAAAAAAGTGCCGAGGACCGGAATCGAACCGGTACGGAGTGTAACCTCCGCAGGATTTTAAGTCCTGTGCGTCTGCCTGTTCCGCCACCCCGGCATAATGATATAGCTATCAATAATATTAAATTGTAGCAAAGCGGATTACGAGATTCGAACTCGCGACCCCCACCTTGGCAAGGTGGTGTTCTACCACTGAACTAAATCCGCAATGTAATGCCGGCTAAAGGACTTGAACCCTCGACCCTCTGATTACAAATCAGATGCTCTACCAACTGAGCTAAGCCGGCTATCTGCTTAACATTATAACCTATTCAGTTATAAG
>NZ_FNEL01000031.1 GCF_900100125.1 Dolosicoccus paucivorans
GGTTTGGATGACTGTGAGGACGGCGACTTTTGTTACGTAAGCTATCCCACGTCTTATCGTAACGCTTGCGCCAACGTTGGACATTTTGACGGCTTGTGCCATAACGACGGGCTGCTTTGGCGTTATTATCATATTTTTCCGCATACTCAACAACTTTTTGCCTATATCGCATTTCTTCTGTTATAATTGACTTCATGGGGAGCTTCCTTTCACACTATGGTTTTTATTTTGTCTAGATATAGTGTACCAGAAGCTCCTCTTTTTTTTATGTTTTCGTGTCACATATGTATGATACCCTTACATAAATGCGAATTGGTATAAAAAAATATGTTATACTATACAAAAGAGGAGGGGTTAGATGACGCCAAATAAAGAAAATTATTTAAAAGCGGTCTACGAGCTAGGAGGCGTAGAACGTCACGTATCCAATAAACAAATTACTGATGTATTAAATATTACTGGCGCTTCAGCAACGGAGATGAATAACCGTTTAGAAAAAGACGGATTATTAAATTACACTCCTTATCGCGGGGTGGTATTAACCGAAAAAGGTCATCAAGAAGCTATCAATTTAGTACGTAAGCACCGTATTTGGGAAGTGTTTTTATATGACATTTTGAAATATAATTGGGATGAAGTGAATGAAGAAGCAGACCACCTAGAACATGCTTCCAGTGATCGATTAATCGAGCGTCTTTATGATTATTTGGGCCGTCCTAAATATGACCCTCACGGCGCCTTAATTCCTTCGTGGCACGATCGACAAATGATTGATGAATCGACCGTCATTCTTTCTAGCGTAGAATTAGGAAGCCAAGTCAAAATTAGAGAAGTAGTGGATAGTCAAGAGGTTCTTTCTTATGTGCAAAATATTGGCATGACTCTTGGCAAAACATATACTGTGGTTCGTCAAGAAGCCTTAGACGGCAGTATTGTATTAAAAGATGAACAAGGACAACAAATTCTGTTAAGTCCAATATTAACGCAATCTATTTTTGTTGAAGTTATTTAAAAAAAGAGCTTTCGCCAGAGGAGCGAAAGCTTTTTTACGTTCTTAAATAAAACGAATGAGACGTTTAAGTTGATTACTGATTCCATCAATAAGAAAAACTAATAATAAATAACACATTAAATAGAGCGTAATATGAGTATATTTGAAAAAGCTCATTGCTAAACGAAACTGCATCCCTAACCCGCCTGCTCCAACTAATCCGACAATTAAAGATGAGCGAACAATGTTGTCTAGACGATACAATATATAAGTTAACGTTTTGGCCATTAATAAAGGAATGAATCCGTAAAATTGTAACGTCATAAGACTTGCTCCTTGAGTGACCAGTTGTTGAATGGGTTTAGGGTTTATTTCTTCAATGAGTTCACTGATCAGTTTACTCAACACTCCCGCATTATGAATCCCTAAAGCAAGGGCTCCGGGGAGGATACCGGGTTTGAAAAGATAAATAAAAATCATCGCCCACATCACTTCAGGCACACTTCTAAACACTAAAACAATGAAGCGCGTGACATAATAAAGCAATCGTTTCGGTTTGGATGTATGTAGCGTTAAAGATCCAAAAGCGTAGTTACGAGCCGTCAGTAAGGCAAAGGGTAAGGCGATAAACGTCGCGATCGTGATCGCAAGAAGACTCATTTTTAAAGTTTCCAGTGTCTCTTCTAAAGCGATGAGCCATTTTTTTTTACTTAAAAAGGCAATGGATGATTTATTGAAACCTAACAAATTGTTGCTAAAGATTTTAAAATTGAGCCAATACTCCTTTTGAAATAAAAAGTCTAAGGATGGAATTAAGCTTATCCAAGCGAGTAGCGTGAGGGTAATTAAAGCAAGGAAAGAAAACTTAATCCATTGTTTTTTTATTTTTTGTATCACTAAATTGACACCGTCCTTATCGCGTGTCCCCATTGATCAATTAGCCAAATAAGAAGAGTCAATAAAAGTAAGTATGTCCACACCTCATTAAAACGCATATCTTGAAGGGCTAACTGAATATGAAAGCCAATGCCCCCTAATCCTACAAAGGATAAAACGGAAGAAGAGCGAATGGCACACTCTAGTCGGTACATTGTATAACTTAACATTTCTGGAAAAGCTAAAGGTAAATAGCCATAAAAAAATATTTGTAGTGGGTTAGCTCCACAAGTTTTAAGTGTTTCAATGGTAGATTGCGGGACTTCTTGTAATAATTCAGTATAAATTTTAGCTAAGTAACCCGTATAAGGTAGTGTTAGAGCTAAAATGCCTGACCAAGGGGTTAGACCGATGGAAGTGACGAATAGCCAAGCCCAAACTAATTCATGAACAGCCCGTAACCCGCGAATAACCATCCACGTTAATTGAGCCAATAAAGGGTGAACACCCCAAAGATTTGAGGCTAAAAAAGACAAAACTAACGCCAGTAAACTACTTAAAGAAATAGCGGCTAAAGCGTAAGATAAGGTCACCCATAGTCCATGAAGGCCAGTCATCAAAGTAGACTTTGTTATATCTAAGTGAATCAAACCTTGCCACATCTTCATTAACAGAACTTTTCCGCCGGGATTCATTAAAGGGGTCGGCCAATCAATAGACCAAAAATTTAAAATAACGCAACTAAAAAGAATAAAAGAAACGATAAGACGTGGGTATTTCACCGATAAATTCAATGGTTACCCTCCTTGATAAAGATGATCTAACATCTCTTGGGTTACTTGTTGACAAGAAGTATCGAAGACTAGACGACCTTCTTTTAGACCAATGATGCGATCAAAGTAAGTTAAGGCTAAATCAGTGGAATGAATTGAAGCGATCAGCGTTTGAGTTGGGTCTGTCACTTGTGTTAATAATTCTAATATTTGACGAGCATTAGCTGGATCTAAAGAAGCGACCGGCTCGTCAGCTAAAACAAGTTGCGGATTTTGCATCAATAGGCGAGCAATGGCTATCCGTTGTTGTTGTCCGCCGGATAAATGTTGGACTAAGGTTGTTTCCTTATCGCTAAGTCCAACTTTACTAAGGGCTGCAGAGGCAATCTTTCGTTCTTGTGGGACTAGTAACGACCATAAGGCTTTAGCCGTTCCCCATTGATTCATTCTTCCTACAAGAACATTGTGTAAGACGCTTAATGTAGGAATTAAGTTAAATTGCTGAGGTAACAGTCCGACCCATTGAGCATATTCTTTGGCCGAAGGAATGGATTGAATAGGTCGGTCTTTGAGATAAATCGAACCTTTCGTTGGATGGGATAATTTAACTAACAAATTCAACAGCGTCGTCTTACCTGAACCGGACGAACCAATTAGGGCCACTTTTTCGCCTGGAAAAACGGTGAATGAGACATCATCCACCGCCAGTAATTTTCCATGATATTTAAAGATGTGCTCTACTGTTAAAAGAGGTTGTTCAACCATAGGGCACCTATTCAACTAAACCTAAATCGCGAGCAACTTTTTCGATTTTTTGATAATTTTCATTGTTAGTTTCAATGAATTTATCAGTAGAGAGTAATTCTAAAACTGATGAATCAGCTGGCGTTGCTTTTAAAATCGCTGCTTTAATCTTATCTTTTGTACCTGGGCCGAATTTAGCATCGACATCGCCCACTGTCCAGTTATAGTCGTAGTAGTCAGGCGTGACGTAGAAAGATTCAATTAAGTCGGTATTTACTTCGCCATTTTCAAGGGCTTGTTGCCAATATTGTTGGTTAACGGCTCCAGCATCTACTGTACCTGCTTCGACTAAAGCCATTGTTTTATCATGAGAACCTGAATACAACGGCAATCCATCAAAGTCTGTTTCAGGGTTAATACCTGCTTCTTCTAAAAAGTAACGAGGCATTAAGTGACCAGAAGTAGAAGATTCCGATCCAAAAGTAAAAGAATGGCCTTTTAAATCTTCTAAAGAGTCAATGGCGACATCTTTATGTTTAATAAAATGGGATTTAAATTCCGCATCCATTGGTCGTTGAGCAATTGCTTCGGCTTTGTCATTGATTGCTTGAGCTTGAACGGTGGTGAGTCCTCCAAACCAAGCAAGGTCAATATCACCACGGTCGAATCCTGTTACAACTGCCGTGTAGTCAGTGACAGGAACGTATTCGACGTTCATATCTAACTCTTTGGCTAAATAATCAGCGAAACTTCCAAACCCTTTCGTCAAAGCCGTTTGATCAAAATCAGGAATGGCAGAAATTTTAAGAACAGGCTTATCTTGAGCGACAGCCGAAAGACTAAGTCCACTTAATACACTAAAACCTAATCCTAAAATCATCATAATACGAATAAGTTTCTTCATTAATATAAATCCTCCTCAAATATAAATATACTTTATCATACCTTTTATCTAGAGTCGTTACAATTAAAAACACCCCTTAAAGTAAGAGGTGCTTTAGCAAATTATTGTTCAGCTAACTGGCCGTCTACCATTTTAAAGACTCGATCACAGGTATCAATGAGCCGTTCATCATGGGTGACCATAATAATGGCTTTGTTTAAATATTTAGCTTGTTTAGAAAGAATATTAACGACTTCATAGGCGTGATCTGTATCTAAAGAAGCGGTCGGTTCATCGGCTAAAATGACGGAAGGATCGTTATACAAAGCTTTGGCGATTGCTACACGTTGGCGTTGGCCACCGGACAACTCTTCAGGATATTTACGAGAGAGTGAGGCAATATCTAATTGATCCAATAATTCTTTTTTAAAGGTTGAATTTTTTTCTTTGCGAAATTGGTCAATAAATTTAAATTGGTCATCCACCGTTAAATAAGGAACTAAATTAGATGCTTGAAGAACAAAGCCGATTTCATTAAAGCGCAATGTATTTAATTGATTTTGAGATAGGGTGGTAATGTCTTTTTGGTTGATTAGGATACGGCCTTGGGTCGGTTGTTGTAAGCCACCTGCTAAGGTAAGAAAAGTGGATTTTCCTGAACCAGAAGGGCCGATAATTGCGACAAATTCTCCTTTATCAATGGTTAAATTAGTTTCCTTTAAAGCATCAAATGTATCTGATCCTTGTTTAAATTGTTTGGTGACGTGTTGAAATTGAATGGCTTCCATAATATATCCTCCTAAATGGCTTCGAGGGGGTCAATTTTTGTAATCATGCGACTAGAAAATAGACCACCTAATAAAGCAAAAAGTAAAATCGACCCTGCGATTACAGCAACGAATAAATGATTTATTGTAAAGGGAACCGCACTCGGCAAAATGTATCCTGACCCATAAGTAAGCCCCACTCCGATTAATACGCCCGCTCCGGCTAATAGAATAGTTTGGTCAATGACAGAACGAATTAAATAACCATTTGAAATCCCTTGAGCTTTCAAAATGCCAAAGACACTTTCTTTTTGTAATGTCAAAACATAAATGAAAATACTGATCACAACAGCTGCGATGACGACTAAAAAGCCAATCATTAAAGCAAATGTTAAATTTTGCGCCCGGTATCCGGGAAGATCTTGAATAAACGCTTCGGTGTCGCTAGCTTCCAAGTCATTTGTCGCTAGAGAAGTAGCTCCACGCGTTACAATAGCTGAAACAAGGGGGTGCTCTTTAGAACCAAATGTAGATGTCAATTGTGTAAAGTCTTGGCGATTAATATAAATAACGGGTTGGACACTTAATTGGTGGCCTTTTGTAATTCCGACAATCGTTAATTGCTCTTTTGAATTTTTGATGGATAAAGTGTCGCCTAATTTTAATTGGTTATTATTTAAAAAAGTTTCATCAACAACGACTTCCTGTGCCTTTTCAAAGAGACGTCCTTCAATAAGATGAGGTGCGACGAAGGAATCTTTATCAATACCAATCAATTGAGCTGATAGGGAATTTTGATCCTTTGTTTCATCGAACAAAACAGCTTGAACACTGATGGCGGTTTTATCATCCGCCGTCACTTGATCGAATAAAGAAGGGTCAAACAAAGACATAGGTAAGCGATGTTCCACACCACTGGCGAGAACGATATGATCAGCTTGCCATTCGTCAATGGCTGAACGGTTAGACTGAGCTAAACCATTGGCTAATCCGCTTAGAAAAAACACTAAGTAGGAAATGAGAAATAATAATCCGACAACTAATAAGTATTTAAATTTTGAAAATTGAATTTCTTTAAAAGCTAAAAACATAATAAAACTCCTCTTTTACTTTTATGACACTGTGTCACTTTTTAACAAAAATAATCATAAACCTATGACACGAAAAAAGCAATCATAAAGTCGTGGTTATGAAAAAATTAAATTTTGAATCAGAAAGCCTTTTCATCACGATGGACAAAGAAGAGGAGAAGAATTGGTGAATGAGTACACAATCAAAATGATATAATGAGAATAAGAAAATATAAGGAGATGAGAAGATGAATCAACGTAAAACGTTAATAGAAAAGATTAAAGCGGCCGGTCCGGGCGCAGTTATTACGAGTGCATTTATTGGACCTGGAACCATCACGACCGCAACGAATGCAGGAGTTAACTTTGGTTATGCTTTGTTATGGGCTGTAGTGTTTTCGGGAATTGCTTCGATTGTTATTATGAATATGGCGTCAAGAATTGCGATTTTTGGTAAGCAAAACGTTATTGCTTCAAGTATCGATATGTTTAGCCGTCATAAATCTTGGAAATATTTTATTTATACATTAGTGACGCTAGTCGTCATTCTTACCGGATTTGGTTTTGAATCAGGTAACTTAATTGGGGCGACCACCGGATTAAGTGATTTAACCGGGATGAGTACACAAATGGCTGCGCTTATTACAGGTGGTATTTCATTACTATTTGTTATTTCATCAACGCCAAAATTAGTTGAGATTATTATGCAATTATTTGTTGCTTTAATGGGAATTATTTTTGTGGCGACAGCTATTTTAGTAAAACCTGACTTTGGAGCTGTTTTAAGTGGATTAATTCCATCGATTCCTGACGGAGGAATGGTGACGACGATTGCCTTAATTGGAACGACGATTATTGCGATTAACTTAGTATTCCATTCGGTCGCGTCAGAAGAAAAATGGGCCCATGATCAAACTTCTAATGAAGAGATTTTGTTAGAAGATGCTTATTTTGATAGTGGTATGAACGTTTCTTTAGGGGTATTAATGACATTAGGTTTAATTATTACAACCTCAGCTACTTTATTTGGAACAGGAACAGAAGTAACCAGTCCTATTGTGTTTGTTGAGTCATTAGAGCCTATTTTAGGAACGGGTGCGCGAATGTTTGGAGCAACGGGGTTATTATTAGCAGGACTTTCTTCATCAACAGCTACTCCTTATATGTGTGGTCATATTACGCGCCGTATTTTTAATTGGACGTCTCCAGACGACAAGCGACCAAAGATGGTAGCCGCAACTATTGTCTTATTTGGTACAGCATTAGCTTACTTTGGAACGACACCTGTGCCGATTATTTTGTTCGCCCAAGCGGTCAGCGGTGTTTCCTTACCGATTATTTCAGTACTTTTCTTACTAGCAGCGAATCGGGGTGCATTAGGAAACCATAAAAATACAACGCTACAAAACATATTAGGTGTCATTGTTTTGATTGTCATGTTCTTCTTAGGTGGACGAACGGTTCTTAACGCTTTATCAACGTTATTCTTCTAATGTTACATCACCCTTCGTTATTGGAGGGTGATTTTTCTTATATTACAAACAGAATACAAAACGTTTAAGAACAAAATATTCCCTTGTATTAATAAAGATTAGCTGTTAAAGTGTAGAAGAATTAAAAAACAAACCAACTAATTATATTAATAAAGGTGATAAAAACATGTTTAATTTGCGTAAAACGCTATTAGTAAGTACATCAGTACTTGGATTATTAACACACAGTTCATTTGCGATGGCTCAAGAAACAGCTCAAGAAGAGTGGGCACCTCGCACGGTTGAACAAGTAAAAGAAGATTTAATTGTTGAAGGTAACAAATTAACTTATACCGTTAAATTTGGCGATACGTTAAGTGTTATTGCTGATGCGATGGATATTGATATGTACCATTTAGCTCAAATTAATGAGATTTCAGATGTTGACTTAATTGTTGAAGGAACGG
Organism: Dolosicoccus paucivorans; assembly: GCF_900100125.1. Classification (GTDB taxonomy): domain Bacteria; phylum Bacillota; class Bacilli; order Lactobacillales; family Aerococcaceae; genus Dolosicoccus; species Dolosicoccus paucivorans. The sequence continues at coordinate 8,044 of NZ_FNEL01000031.1, forward strand.
TTTTAACTGTTTGGTTAAATGCTGACCACGAGGTAGAAAGTATTCAAGTACAATCTCCTGATGGACACGTTCAAGAGTTCCCAGTTGAAGTAGCGCAAGAAGAAGTAGTGGCTTCACAAGCGCCAGCTCATTTAGCAATCTTCACACCAGAAGTTCAAACGATCATTGAACCAGTTGATGAGTGGAACGCTCAAGCACCACAAGTAGGAACACAAGTAACTAATAAACCTGTGGTAGAAGAAACACCGCAAGTTGAATTAGAAGCTCCACAAGTAGAAGTAGTTCAACCAGAAGCTGACCAAGTTGTCCCAGAGTCTTCTTTAGAAGTAGAACAACAAGAAGCTCCTGAAACAACGGTTGAGCCAGAAGAAGCGCCAGAATCTTCATTAGAAGTTGTAGAACAAACAGCGCCTGAAGTATCAGCAGAACAACAAGAAACTGAAGATACTGAATATGAAGAGTCTATGTTAGAAGATGTTGAAGAGCAAATTGAAGCAGAATCAACATTGGACGAAGAAGATATCGTAACGTCTGAGCCAGCTCCAGAAGTTGAGCAAACTTATACACCGGATCCAAACGATCCTTCAAACTATGGTTTACAACCTCACGTTATGCAATTTAAAGAAGAAGTTGCACAACAATATGATGTGACTCAATTCAGCGGCTACCGTCCTGGAGATCCTCAAGATCATGGACAAGGTTTAGCCATCGACTTTATGGTTTATGAAGACGCAGCAAAAGGTGATGCTATCGCAGATTACTCAGTTGCGAATATGGCTGAAAATAATATTAGTTATATTATTTGGAAGCAACAAATTTATGGTGACTGGAACTATACTTGGACACCAATGGAAGACCGTGGAAGTATTACAGAAAACCATTACGACCACGTTCACGTATCATTCCATCCATAAAATATTAATCAATAAATAACAAACCCCATCCGGAAAATCGGATGGGGTTTTTGTTAAGGGTTATTGTCCCGGATGATCGTGTTCGTACATTGTTCTAGCCACTAAAGCAACGTAATAGTCGGCTCCTTTAGGATTCAAGTGAATATCATCTTCAATGTAATAATCAGCGTGTCCTAAAGACTCTGTATACCAATCGATTTCATGAACATTTGGAAATTCTTTTTCTGCCCATTTAATTGTATCGTTAACTTGTTGTAAGTGGTCTACTGCTGAGGTGGTATTGACAAAGTATATTGTCCGATCACCTAACATATCAACGAGTTCAGTAACTCCTTCTTCATCGAGTCCTGCATTTGTTCCTAAGTTAATAACAACATTTTCGTGAAGTTCGCCGTCATCCATTAACTCTTGGAAGTAAGGATAGCTGTACCAAATTTGAAGGCTTTTATGTCCATAAGCATTTCCTTCAGCAAAAAGAAGTCGGAAGGTATATGCATTTCCTTGAGCGAGTGAATCACCAAAGTAAGTCACCGGCACAGAAGAAGCATATAAAATCTCTGGTAAAGTCAACATATCGAATAATTCTGGATCAAGTTCTTTTAATTCTTCAATATAGGCTTCTTGTTCTGGCGTTAATTCTATTTGATCTGGCGATTCCAGTTTTGCTAGAAGTGCTTTTGTATTAAATCTTGGTGTTGGTGTATAAGAAAAGTCTGTTTGGAATCGTTGATCAAAATCTTTAGCCCACTCTGTTGTTTCCACCACTGTTTTCGTGCCTGGAAAGGGTGTGTTAAAGGCATTTTGTTTTGCTTGGAATTCTTGGTGCTCCAACTTAAATAAAGCGATCGGTTTTTGATCCCCTGATTGGGTCATCGCAATTAAAAATAAAAGAGTTAAAGCAGTAAAGAGTCCTTGATCCCAACGCTGATTTTTTGGTTTTTTCCATGTTACAAGATTTTGTGTGTTCTTTTCAATTAAAAAGTAATGGGCCAGTCCCACTCCTAAAATGGCCACGAAAACTAAAAATTCATAGTGGGTTAGATAAGTTTGAATTAGTCTAATATTTTTTTGTGCTAAAACAATTAGTGGATAGTACCATAAATAGATACTGTAAGTTGCTAGACCGAGACGATGGAAATGAGTTTGGTCAAGCCACTTAGAAAAAATCAGATGTTGATTACGCGCAGCCCATACAAAAATTAAGGTTAATAAATTAAAGTAATTAAGCCACACTAAATAAGTTAAAGGTGACTGATCAGAAACAATAAAACTTAAGCCAATCATACAAAATAAAGACAGTCCTAAAAGAACATCTTTAAACTGATCCAGTGTTCTTTTTCCTACACTACTTAATACCGCGTCGACGTAAGGAAGAGCGTAATAAAGAAGTACTCCTCCTGCAAAAGATGAAAAACGTGTCCACAGACTGTAATACACATTAGAAGGATCAGCTCCTGGAGTGTACCAAAGGAAATACAATGATTGACTGATTGCCAGTAAACCAAGCCAGATGAACATTTTAATGGATCGGTCTAACTTGAACTGATTAGTGACTTTAATAATTCCAGCAGATAAAAGAAAAGATTGGAAATAAATCGCGACGTACCATAAGTGAGCAAACGGCGACTGAACTGCCATATCCATAAAGTAAGATCGCTCCGATTGGAGTTGGTACCAGTTATTTAAAAAGAATAAACTCGTCAATGTATCTAAATGCAGACTCTTTAATTGAAGGGATCCTGATAAAAAGATCACTGAAATGACAACAGCAATCATCGCGAATAAAGGAATCCATAGACGAAGGACTACTTTTCCAATGTGGCTCAACAACGGTTTAATTTCTTTTAATTCGGTTAATTTTTCTAACCGTCTAACCGCAAAGAAACCAGCTAACACAAGAAAGGTGTTAACAAATAAAAAGCCCCCTGGAAAAATAGAAGGCCAGAGATGATAACAAATAATGAATAAAATAGATAGAGCTTTCAATCTATCTAACACATACGAACGTTTCATAAAACGCCTCCTAATATTTAATGTCACTGTTGGGTTTACCATATTTTCATTATATAAAACATTTATAATTTTTAAAGATTGACAACAGCCTTGTAACCCTTTACAATAAAACGTGATGTAGTAATTGAAACTAGATTAAAGAGTAAACAAAACTATTAGGAGCAGTAATGATGACTTCTTACCAACGTCTAAAGACATTTAAATTGCCTACCTTTGAAGAGTTACCTGACATTGGATTATTCAGTCAACAAGTAGTGGATTACGTTAACTACACCCTTGAGCCGATACTTTTTGAAGGAGAGGCGCTTACCGCAACGATGATTCAAAATTACGTTAAGTTGGAATTGGTTCCAGCAGCTCATAAGCGTAAATATTATGCCCGTCACATTGCTTATTTAATTTCTCTTACATTACTTAAGCAAGTCATTCCAACTAAAAACTTCCAATTAGGAGTGACTTCGATGATTGAACGGTTGGATCAAACCGAGCGACAAGCTTACGATAATTTCGTTCAAGTACTCAGTGTTCATATTAATCATTTAGGAAGTGCGATTGAAAGTGGTTTATCAACAGACCACTATCATTTTCATGCTTATAACACAACGAAAGAACTACTGGCATTACATCTAGTGTCCCAAGCTTACGTTAATATTTTAATTGTTGAAAAAATACTTAATCACGATGGATTGTTAAAGGAGATTTTAGAATGAATCAAGCACGTTTTGCGATTGTGGTCGATACGTCCACGAATGTTAACTTTGAATTAGCTGAAAAGTATGATTTAGAGCTGTTGTTATATAATGTTCAATTAGGCGATAAGACTTACGTTGATTTAGTAGAGATTACGAGCCGCGAATTTTTTGAACAAATGGACCAATATGACCAAGTATTATCAGGTATTCCAAGTCCAGCTTATGTCAGCGAACGAATTGAAACATTAAAAGAAAAAGGATATGAAGGCGCTTTGTTCATTACCACGTCTCGCCAATTAACAGGGATGTATGAATTACTTAACTTAATTAAGCGTGACGTGACTGATTTTCAAATGGAAATTGTCGACGATCAAAGTGTAGGGGCTGTCGGTGTATTAACAGCGATTTGGGCTAGTCAACTGCGTAATGAACACATGACGTTAGATCAAGTAGCTCAAATTATTCAAAATAAAGTACCTGATAGTGGGGTCTACGCCGTATTTAGAACGCTGAAATACGTTGTTAAAGGTGGACGATTAAATAAATTAGCAGGTGCGATCGGTTCTCTATTAAATATTCAACCAGTTCTTAAAGCCGATGTTTCAACAGGAGAATTAGACATCCAAAAACGTGTCCGAGGCGTCAAACGTAGCTTTCAAGAATTAGTAAAAGTTCTTGAAGAAGAATTGGACCCAACGCGTCCTTATTATTTAAGTTTATTCGCTGGCGGAAACAATAAAGAGTTAGCTCAATTAAAAGAACAATTAGCTCCTTATATTGAGGCGTCTCAATTATATATTGAACTGGATTTAACACCGGTATTAGGAGTTCACGGTGGACCGAAATCTTTAGGTGCTGCCTATTATTATTTAGACTAAATCTGATTAATCGATTCTCATGATGAGAGTCGATTTTTTTAAGCTTAATTTTATCAATTTCACTTATTTTTAGCTATACTATAGAAGAGACTATATTAAGAAAAGAGGCGTAGTGATGCATACATTAACAATTAAAAATTTACACGCAAGTGTTGAAGGTAACGAGATTTTAAAAGGGGTTAACTTAACCATTAATACGGGTGAAGTTCATGCGATTATGGGACCAAACGGAACGGGTAAATCAACTTTAGCCGCTGTTATTATGGGACACCCAAGTTATGAAGTCACTGAAGGCGAGATTTGGTTAGACGACCAAAATGTTTTAGAAATGGAAGTTTCAGAGCGTGGCGTAGCTGGTTTGTTTTTAGCGATGCAATATCCAAGTGAAATTGCAGGAGTGACGAATGCAGAATTTTTACGCCAAGCGATGAATGCTAAGCGAGCTGAAGACGATCCGATTAATGTGGTTCAATTCATTCAAAAATTAGACCGCGTGATGAGTGAATTAGATATGCCCGAAGAAATGGCAGAACGTTACTTAAATGAAGGATTCTCTGGAGGAGAAAAGAAACGTAACGAAATTTTACAAATGATGATGTTAGAGCCGACCTTTGGTATTTTGGATGAGATCGACTCTGGGTTAGATATTGACGCTTTACAAGTTGTCGCTAAAGGAATTAACTCCATGCGTGGCGAAGACTTTGGTTGTTTAATGATTACTCACTATCAACGTCTATTAGACTACGTTGAACCGGATTTTGTTCACATTATGATGGACGGCAAGATTGTGACTTCTGGAGACGCTGATTTAGCTAAACAACTAGAAAAAGAAGGATATAAAGGGTTAATGGATGAGTTAGGTTATGAAATGACGAAGGAACAATTAGCTCAAGAACCTGGTGCGAAAGGAGTCGAATAGTATGGAAGAATTATTCCAACCATCTTTAGACTATGCCTTATCTAAAGGAGCTCCGGAATGGTTTATAACTCTTCGAAAAGAAGCTCTCGAATTATACCAAACGGCTGATTGGCCTATTTACGAGCGTTTTCCTTTTAAAGATTGGGATTTAAAAGAAGTTACTTTAGATTTAATGCCCGTTGAAAACTGGCCTAAAACTCCCATTGTAACTAATCCAGACAATAAAGCTGCTTGCGTTCGTGTAGGGAATGATTCGGTAGCCATTCAGTTAGATGAAGCGTGGAAAGAAAAAGGCGTTATTATTGAGGACTTATGGACTGCGATTCATGATCATGAGTCTTTAGTTAAAGAAGCCATGTATCAACTAAAAGAAAAAGATCATAATATGCATGCTCAACTATTTGCCTACTTAACGGCGGGGACTTTCGTTTATATTCCTAAAAACGCTGTGTTAGAAGGTCCTGTTTTGTTAGAAACATGGATGGATAATACAAGAAAACACTCTTTAATGGAATATTTACTTGTTTTTGTTGAAGAAGGCGCGCAAGTAGAAATCTTTGAGAATTTAACAAGTTATGGCGATCAAAATAATTTAGCCAATATTTTTACTCACTTAGTGACCCGAGATAACACTAAAGTTGATTTTGTTAGTATAGACCAGTTAGGGACTGAAGCGACGGCTTATTTATCAGGATTTGCTGAAATTGGTCGCAATAGCCAAATGCGTTGGACAACGGCTGCGTTATCTAAGGGGAACACATTGGGCGACTATAGCTTAGATGCTTTAAAAGAAGGCGGCGAAGGTGAGTTAGAAATTTTAAGTGTCGCCACTGGCTCTCAAAAGAAAGGCTTTAACACACAAACGATTAATGACGCCCAACATACGATCGGACATATTTTACAACACGCTGCTGTGTTAGATGAGGCCTTTTTATCCTTTAACGGAATTACATCCATTGACCACGGAGCGAAGTTTTCTGACGGCCGTCAAACTAGTCGTATTTTAATGTTATCTGAAAAAGCAAGAGGCGACGTTAACCCTCTATTATTTATTGACCAATTTGAAGTCACTGCCGGACACTCAGCCAGTGCAGGCCAGCTCGACCAAGATCAACTTCACTATTTAATGAGTCGTGGGATTTCTCGTCGTGTAGCAGAGCAACTAGTAGCACGCGGGTTTTTAGGAGTTATTATTGAACGCATTCGCGACCGTTCACTACAAGATGAAATTATTAAAGTAGTTGATGAAAGGCTCATTGGCAATGACTAATTCATTACATGAGTTAAAACAGCAAATGGAAGCGACTCGAAATGATTTTCCTATTTTAGATCAAAAGATTAATGATGAACCGCTTATTTATCTAGATAACGGGGCGACCACTCAAAAGCCGCTACAAGTCATCGAAGCGATCCGGGACTTTTATTTACACGACAATGCTAATGTAAACCGTGGGGTACATACGTTAGGTAATCGGGCCACCAATCATTATGAAAAAGCGCGTAGAGCGGTTAAAGAGTTTATTAACGCTACGAGAGAACAAGAAATAATATTTACAAGTGGTACAACAGAAAGTATAAACTACCTTGTCTTTGGTTGGGCAAAGCATGTTTTAAATCCTGGAGATAAAATTTTGCTCACAGAAGTAGAGCATCACGCCAATTTAGTTCCTTGGCAAGAGTTAGCTAAAGATTTAAACGTTGAACTAGAATTTGCTCCTCTTACACCGGACGGAACTGTAGATATCGAAAGATTAAAAGCTCAATTAACACCACAGCACCGAATTTTTGCGGTGAATCATGTATCTAATGTTTTAGGGCAAGCCAATGATATTAAAAAAATTGGCCAATTGATGCACCAACACCAAGGGTTTGTCGTGGTTGACGGTGCTCAATCGGTTCCTCATATGGCAGTCGATGTCCAAGATTTAGATGCTGATTTTTATGTGTTTAGTGCTCATAAAATGTTAGGTCCAACTGGAATAGGTGTTCTTTATGGAAAGTACGATTTACTAAATGAATTGACTCCTCAAAAATATGGAGGAGATATGATCACAACGGTTGATTGTTATCACAGTCAGTACGCTGATTTGCCTCACCGTTTAGAAGGGGGCACGCCTCACATTGCTGGAGCAGTCGGCTTAAAAGCGGCTCTTGACTACTTAAATGCCTTATCCATGGATAACATTCACCGCTATGAACAAGCTTTAAGTGAGTATCTTTTAAAACAATTGGTTGATATACCCTTTGTGCAGCTCTATGGAAGTCGCACTCATAAAGAAAGTGCCATTTTTTCTTTTAATATTGAAGGAGTGCACCCTCATGATGCAGCCACTGCATTTGATCAATTCGGCATTGCGGTAAGAGCAGGGCATCATTGCGCTCAACCATTAATGAAATGGCTGGGAGCACAGTCGACTTTAAGAGCTAGCTTTTATTTTTATAATACATTTGAAGAAGCGGATCGTTTTATTGAAGCGATTCATGAAATAAAGGAGTTTTTTGGCGATGGGTTTATCTAAACTGAATCAATTATATCGTTACGTTATTATGGAACATAATGAACATCCGCAACATTTCGGTTTGAAAGAAACTGAAAATAGTTATTTAATTGAAATGCATAACCCCAGTTGTGGCGATGAGATTACTGTCGAGTTGATCTTTGATCAAGACAAACAATATATTGAAGAAACGCGCTTTACAGGTCAAGGATGTGCCATTAGTAAAGCCAGTGCTAGCATGATGACTCAAGTATTTCAAGGAATTGCTCTTGAAGAAGCAAAGCGCCGTGCAGACCTTTTTAGTCAAATGGTTCTAGGGCAAGAAGGGGATTATTCATCCTTAGGGGACGCGGCGATTTTGGAAGTTGTGCAAACTTTCCCAGCGCGCATTAATTGTGCGACTCTTGCTTGGAAAGCAGTTCAAAACTTTGATGAAACATCTAGCGATACCCATCGAAGAGAGGAGATTAAATAGATGAAAGAATTACCGATTTCAGAAGAATATGAATACGGTTTTAGTACCCCTACTAAATTAAAACATGATTTTGGTAAAGGGTTAGATGAAGAAAAAGTCCGCCGTATTAGTGAATTAAAGGGCGAGCCTGAGTGGATGACGGAGCACCGTGTTAAAGCGTATCGTTCTTTTGCTTCCAAGCCTTTACCGACATGGGGACCTGATTTATCAGGAATTAAATTTGATGAGATTACTTATTACCGTAGCGCAGCGGATCGTCCGGTAAGAGATTGGGATGAAGTCCCTGAAGAAATTAAAGAAACCTTCGAACGTTTAGGGGTTCCAGAAGCAGAACGTAAATTCTTAGCCGGAGCTTCAGCTCAGTTTGAATCAGAAATCGTCTATTCAAATATGGTTGAAGAATTGGAAAAACAAGGGGTTATTTTTACCGATCCTGGAACTGCTTTAAAAGAGCATCCGGAAATTTTTAAAAAGTATTTTAACAAAACAGTTCCCATTGGCGACAATAAATTTGCAGATTTAAACAATGCAGTTTGGTCTGGTGGTACTTTTATTTACGTTCCTAAAAATGTCGAAGTGAAAATTCCTCTACAAGCTTACTTTAGAATGAATGACCCAGCGATGGGGCAATTTGAGCGTACATTAATTATTGTGGATGACGGTGCGAGCTTAAACTACGTTGAAGGATGTACGGCTCCGGTTTGGGCTGCGGACAGTCTTCATGCCGCAATTGTTGAGATTTTCGTTGGAAAAGGAGCAAGTTGTCGTTATACAACGATTCAAAACTGGTCGAAAAACGTTTATAACTTAGTGACTCAACGAGCCGTTGTTGAAGAAGATGGCACAATGGAATGGATTGATGGAAATATTGGTTCTGGAACCAATATGAAGTACCCAGCCACTCTACTTGTTGGCGAGCGCGCTAAAGGAATTAACTTAAACATTGCCTTAGCAACCGATGACCAAGTTCAAGATACAGGAGCAAAAATGCATCACCGCGCTCCAAATACCTTTAGTTCCATTGTCTCTAAAACCATTGGTAAAGGAACTGGAGAAGTGAATTACCGTGGCGAAGTGATCTTTGGTAAGGAATCATCTGGATCTCGTTCAATTGTTGAATGTGACACGATTATTTTTGACGAAGAATCCGTGACCGATACTTATCCTTATAATGAAATTCATACTAATGACGTCGTTTTAGAGCACGAAGCCCGTGTTTCAAGAGTGTCTCAAGAGCAACTCTTTTATTTAATGAGCCGTGGAATTGATGAGCTACAAGCATTAAGTATGATCGTTATGGGATTTGTCGAGCCATTTACTCGCGAATTACCAATGGTGTATGCTGTTGAACTAAACCGTTTAATTACATGGGAAATGGAAGGCTCTTTAGGATAAAATAGAAGCCTACGACATAAGTCGAGCCATTACTATTTTTAACATGATCCAATAACTAAATGGTATTAATATCCCGCTAGAATCGTTTTCGTAAACTTTCTAGCGGGATATTTTTTTATAAGACACGGACTTATATCACAGTCATTTATTTGTTTGGTTCATTAATTTTCTTTAAATAAAGCCGAGCCGACACGAATGACTGTAGCCCCTTCTTCAATCCCATAGACAAAATCTCCCGACATGCCCATCGAAAGTTCATCGCAAGGTGCATAAGGTAAGTTCAGTGCTTGGATTTGTTGCTGCAAGTAAGCTAATTGATTAAAAATAGCTTTAAGTTCATTAGGTTGTGCGTCATAAGGTGCCATAGTCATTAAGCCGACGATTTGAATTTTATCAAAGTCAGCTAATTGTTTAATGACAGAATCCAGTTCTTCAACCGCAAAACCTGTTTTACTTTCTTCTTTAGAAATATTAAGTTGCAAGAAACATTTAACCGGCTGAGTCGCTCTTTTTTGAATTTCGTTAGCTAATCGCATACGGTCTAATGAATGTAAATAATCAATGTCATTAATGATCGTTCGAACTTGCCTTGTTTGCAAGTTGCCGATAAAGTGCCATACAATATCTGTTTGTTCTTTAAAGTGATCCATTCGCTCTAGTAATTGTTTGTTGCGATTTTCGCCAAAGTCTCTAACGCCTAAATCATACAGCTTCTCCATCATCTCAGGGGTCGTATATTTTGTGACTGCCACGAGTTTAACGGGTTTGCTTTGATTAATTTGACGTTTTTTTGTTGCTTCTTGTATAAGTTCTTCAATATGATTTAAATTCTCTTGTAATTGTTGTTTAGATATATCCACAAGGTTACCTCCATTGTCTTTCTTTCTTGTATTTTAGGAAACCTATCCAAAATAAGCAAATGATTGAATAAGTTAGCTAAGTTGTCTTAAATTTGTTAATAGCGAACAAAAGAGGGGTAGATTTTTATAATGTTCATCCATTCACAAAAAATCAAAAATAACTTATACTTAAGTTGTTAAGAAATAAACAAAGAAAGTGTGGAAAGCCAATATGTTAGTTAAATTACTTGAATCATTAAACGTTTCTAAAGAAACCATTGATAAATTAGCACAACCCATCATTGATGCAGGACATGAGTTTGTCTACTATGATACAAAAACAACAGACGTTGAAGAATTAAAAGAGCGTTCTAAAGACGCTGATGTGATTATGATCGCAAACAACCCATATCCAACGGAAGTGATCGATTCAAACGACAACTTAAAATATATTAACGTTGCCTTTACAGGATTTGATCATGTTGGGTTAGATGAAGCAAAAAATAAAGATGACATCTTAATGTCTAACGCAGCTGGATATGCTAACAACGCTGTAGCAGAGTTAGCTTTAGGTCTTACTGTAGACGTATACCGTCAAATCACTCAAGGTGACGAGGATATCCGTAAAGCAGATGACTTCCCAGGTGTATTCCAAGGTCGCGAAATTAAAGGTAAAACAGTTGCGATTGTTGGTTTAGGTAAAATCGGAATGATGACTGCTAAATTATTCGACGCATTTGGCGCAAATATCCTTGCGGTAGACGCTTACGAAAATGATGAAGCAAAAGCAATGGGTATTGAGTATGTTTCATTAGAAGAAGCAGCAGAGCGTGCAGATATTATTTCATTACATACACCATTAATGGAATCAACTCGCGGCTTAATTTCAAAAGACATCTTAGCGAAAATGAAACCATCAGCGATCTTAATTAACACAGCAAGAGGTCCTGTTGTCGATAACGCAGCACTAGCAGAAGCATTAAATAACGGCGACATTGCTGGAGCAGGGTTAGACGTTTTCGACATGGAGCCACCAATTCCAGCAGATTACCCATTATTAAGCGCGAAAAACGCTGTTTTAACGCCTCACGTGGCATTCTTAACCGATGAGTCAATGGAAATTCGTGCTGATATCGCATTCGCTAACACGATCGCCTTCTTAGAAGGTAATCCACAAAACGTTGTTAACCGTTAATTCATTAATCAAACAAAAAGGAAGTGCATAAAATGGAATTTAAAGATATTTCTCGTGATACATTAAAAGAGCAAAAACGACTATTCCACTGGCCAGAGCTTCAAGTGTTTAGAGAAGAAGAAGCAACAAAAACAATGTTATATGAAACACCTCATACAGTGGGTGCTATTTGGGCGATGAAACCAGGACAAGAATTACAAATTCATTCTCACGAAAATGCAGATGATATTTGGATTGTTGTTGAAGGTAAAGCAGAGTTTTACGGTGAGTGTAATGAAAGAACTATCATCGAAGCGGGCGACATCGTTGTGTCAAGACCAGGAGAAAAACACGGAATGGTCAATACATTTGACGAAGATTTTGTCATGCTAGGTATTGCAGGACCAACTCCAATTGGTTTCATTCCACACGAACATCAATAAAACGACAAAGAGCTGACGAGATTTTTACTCGTGAGCTCTTTTTTTTGCTATAATAGAAAAGTTACAAGTGAAAGGAGTCAGTTATGGACCGTAAAACATCTCAGCATGAAGTCAATGTTATGCCTTATGAAACAGTAAACTTTGATACAACTTTGTCAAAGAAACGATTTGTGTCGATTGAAGACATCTCAAGTACAAAAGATCGTATGATTCCTACGTTTCGCTCCGAGTTGCACACTCGTATTATTGAGACCCCACCAGAAATCTACCAAGCCTCAGGTATTAAAATCTTTGGTCGCCGGATTAAATCCTTTATTTTTACAACAGATGTTGCTTTAATTCGCAATCATAATGCTCACGCTGTTTTTGCTGTATATCCTTTCACCCCAAAGGAGATTATTATGAAAGCAATCATCGATACAGCTTCTGTTCCTGTTTTTACGGGTGTCGGTGGAGGAACCACCTCAGGAGAACGTAGCGTGCGATTAGCCTTTGAAGCAGAACAATTAGGTGCTTATGGAGTCGTTGTCAATGCTCCTATTGCTAGCGAGACGATTACAGCTATTAGTCGCTTAATTGATATACCGGTTATTGCGACCATTTCTAGCTTTGAAACGGACTTTAAGGCTAAATTACAAGCTGGGGCTGATATTTTAAACGTTTCAGCCGGAGCACGAACAACCGAACTGGTGGCTCATATTCGTCAAACTGTCGGTTTAGACGTACCGATTATTGCTACAGGAGGTAAAACAGGCGAGAGTATTTTAGAAACAATCCATGCAGGAGCTAACTGTATTATTTACACTCCACCTACTAATTCTGAAATTACCGCTGCGTTGATGAAAAGTTATCGTTAAAAAAAGCCGTTTACTGAGCCGACCCCCAAAAGTTAGACCAAAAAATCTAACTTTTGGGGGTATTTTTATGACCAAGTATAGTTTAGAAACGAAACTTCAAATTGTTA
>NZ_FNEL01000053.1 GCF_900100125.1 Dolosicoccus paucivorans
AAAGGGATTCAGTACAAGAGAACACGCCCTTATTCGCCTTGGCAGAATGGTAAGGTAGAGCGTAGCCATCGAATTGACGACGAGCGCTTTTACCATCGTCGAACATTTACGTCAGAAGAAGCGCTATTTAAGGCGCATGCGCGTTATATTAACCGAAGTAATAATATCCATCGTAAAGTACTTAACTTTTTGAGTCCAAATGAAGTCGTGGCCCAATACTTTGAATCACAAAGTGCTTAATTTTTTCTGGGGGGCCGCGGTCCCCCAGAACCCCATTCAATTCTATTTATTTTGTACTAGAACTTTAAGTATGTGTCACATATGTTTGACTACTCTAGAATTTCATCAATTAAAAAAGTAGACTCTCATTGACTTTTGCCCCCTTATTCGCTATATTAAACTTATTAAAAAAAGATGAGGAGACGATCCCAATGAATCAATGGTTACGAAAGTTAACATTATTGACAGCAAGTTTATTTACATTAGGTACGGCCGCAAGTGCTGTAGCTCCTGTTGTTCATGCAGAAGATGAGCAAGTATTGGAGTTAGCAATCGGCTCAGAGCCACCAACAATTGACCCAGCTTTAGCGACAGATAGTACATCGGGTGCGATTATTCGTAACGTATTCGAAGGTTTAACAACTTTAGACGATAAAGGCGAAGTCCAACCAGGTGCAGCCGAATCTTGGGAAGTAAGTGAAGATTTACTTACTTATACCTTTAAATTACGCCAAGATGCGAAATGGTCTAATGGAGGAGACCCTGTTAAAGCTAGCGACTTTGAGTATGCTTGGAAACGCGTTTTAAACCCAGAAACAACGTCAGAGTATTCATCAATTATGTATGCAATTGCTGGAGCAGAAGCTTTTAACGCAGGTGAAGGAAACGCAGACGAAGTGGGTGTTAAAGCAATTGATGACCACACATTAGAAGTTAAATTAGCACAACCAACACCATACTTATTAGAGTTAACAGCCTTTTATACTTACATGCCTGTTCATCAAGCAACCGTTGAAGCTGAGAAAAATTGGGCAGCTGAAGCCGGAGATTTATACATTACAAACGGTGCGTTTAGTTTAGAAGAGTGGAACCACTCAAGCGACTACGTTTTAGTACCAAACGAAGAGTATTGGGACCGTGACGCTGTCCAATTAGACCGCGTTAACGTTCAAATTATTGAAGAAGAGTCTACCGCAAATACTCAATTCCAAGCAGGCGCTTTAGATTATTTAGGAGCTCCTTATAGTACAGTCTCATTAGATGCGATTGATTTATTTAAGTCAGAAGATCAATTGGAAACTAAAGACTATGCAGCGATTTACTGGTATAAAGTAAATACAACAGATGACGTTATGAAAAACGTTAATATCCGTAAGGCTTTAGCTTTAGGATTTAACCGTCAAGGTTTAGTTGAAAACGTATTAAAAGGCGGCCAACAACCAGCGACTTCTATTGTTCCACCAGCGATTGAAGGCTTTGAAGAAGACCCAGGTTTCTTTAAAGATGCTGATTATGATCAAGCTAAAGAATATTTAGCTAAAGGTCTAGAAGAGTTAGGAATGAAAGATCCAGCTGAATTAACTATTAATTTATCTATTAATACAAGTGAAGCGCACGCTTCTATTGCACAATACGTTCAAGAAGAATGGGCCAAAAACTTAGGTATTCAAACGCAAATTGATAACTCTGAATGGCAAGTGTACTTAGATAAAGTTAACCAATTAGATTATCAAGTAGCACGTTTAGGTTGGATTGCTGACTATAATGACGCATCAACTTTCCTAGAAATGTACGCAACAGCTGACAACGGTAACAACGACACTGGTTGGGAAAACGAAGAGTATAAAAACTTACTTGACCAAGCAGCACAAGAAGCTGATGAAACAAAACGTACTGAGTTATTAAAAGATGCCCAAGCGATTATTATGGAAGAAATGCCAGTCATCCCTGTTTACTTCTACGTGAACAACTATGTTGTCGCTGATAAAGTAAACGATATGCAACCAGATGCATTAGGGAACATTAACTTAAAATACGTTTCTGTTAACGCAGAATAATTTATTCATAAGAAGTCTTGCTCCTTAGGGGCAAGGCTTTTTTATTTTGTTGTTGACTTATTTTTTATTTAGATTATGATAAGGTTATAAAATGAAATAAAAAGGAGAAAACAATGAGACAACTAATTAGAAAAATAATGTTAGTAGTTGCGAGTTTTTTATTAGTTGCAACGAGTAGTTTAAATGTGTTCGCTCAAGATGTTCAAGAATTAAACATTTCCATTGGAACAGAACCGCCAACTATTAGTCCTACTTTAGGAACAGATACTACTTCAGGAGCGATTTTAAGTAATGTTTTTGAAGGATTAACAGAAGTGGGAACTGAAGAGCCGGCTGGGGCTGAGTCATGGGAAGTATCAGAAGATGGGCGCGTTTATACGTTTAAATTAAGACAAGACGCTAAATGGTCTAATGGTGAACCTGTGACGGCTTATGATTATGAATACGCATGGAAAGCGATGGTTAATCCAGATTCTGCAGCTGGAAACGCTGCAATGTTTTACATTATTGAAGGAGCTAAAGATTATAACGAAGGTCAAGCAGATGAAGACGCGGTAGGCGTTAAAGCACTCGATGACCATACTTTTGAGGTTACTTTAGTTAATCCAACACCATACTTTATTAGTTTAACTGGACACTATAACTTCTTCCCAGTAAATAAACAAATCGCCAGCGAAGACCCGAATTGGGCAAGTGATTTAACAGATAACTATGTTTCTAACGGTCCTTTTGTACTAACAACATGGAACCATAATAGTGACTTAGTCTTAGAAAAGAATGGTCAATATTGGGATAAAGACAATGTGGCGCTTGATGTAGTCAACATTGATATTATCGATTCAGCAGGCACAGCGAACGTTGCCTTCCAAAATGGTTCTCTTGATTATATTGGTAACCCGTTTAACTCAATCTCTTTAGAAGCGATTGATATTTACAAAGACCAAGATATTTTACAAACAAGCGACTATATCGCAGACTACTGGTACATTTTGAATACAGAAGATGAAGTAATGTCGAACGTAAACATTCGTAAAGCACTTGCTTTAGCGATCGATCGTCAAGGTTTAGTTGAGAATGTGACAAAGGGCGGACAAACGCCAGCCTTTGGACTAGTTCCACCATTTGTTGAAGGTTTCTCTGATCGCAATAATTACTTTGAAGATGCTGATTATGATCAAGCTAAGGAGTACCTAGAAAAAGGTTTAGAAGAATTAGGCATGAACGATCCAAGTGAATTGAATTTACAAATTTCAATCAACACAGACGAAGGACACGCAGCGATTGCTCAGTATATTCAAGACGAGTGGAATAAACATTTAGGTGTTCAATCACAAATTGATAACACTGAGTGGCAAGTGTTCTTAGATAAGATGGAGCAAAAAGATTACCAAATTGGCCGTTTAGGTTGGACAGGTAAATATAATGATGGAAATACATTCTTAGATATTTATACCTCTAAAGATCACGGTATTAACTACACTGGGTGGGAAGATGAAGAGTATACACGTTTAATGGAAGAAGCAAGCAAAGAAGTAGATGAAGAAAAACGTTTAGAGCTGATGAAAGAAGCCGAAGCGATTTTTATTGATCAAATGCCGGTGATTCCAATTAACTACTACTCCAACACATATGTAGCCCAAGACCATGTAAAGAATATGAAACCTGATTTACAAGGACGCATTTTACTAAAACATGTTTCAGTTGAACAATAGAAATTCTAAACACTCTCCTTCCGGAGAGAGTTTTTTGAGTATAATAAGAAAAAAGATTAAAATAAGGTTGAATTAAATGAGGAAATCATTATAATTAGTTTTAATCCTTTCTCATAAAAAGGAAAATTACGTAGAAAAGAGGAAAAAATATGAAAAAAATACTGAAGATTTGGATGGTTAGTTTACTTTTTTTATTAGTAGCTAGTCATAATCTTTCTGCATTTGCTCAAAATGAACAACAACTTAATCTTTCAATGTTAACCGATCCAACGCTAGATCCTGCGTTAACTTCTGACACTTATTCGCCTGCTCTATTAAAAAATATCTTTGAAGGATTAGCTCGTCCAGATGAAAATGGAGAACTCCAACCGGCTGCAGCCGAGTCTTGGCAGGTAAGTGACGACGGGACCGTTTACACATTTAAATTAAGACAAGATGGACAGTGGTCAAACGGAGATCCTGTTAAAGCGAGTGATTTTGAATTTGCATGGAAACGTGTGGTGGATCCACAGACAGCATCCAATAAGGCTTTTGAACTTGCTGTGATTAAAAATGCTGAATCTATTACTGAAGGAGATACACCAGTAGAGGATTTAGGTGTTAAAGCATTAGATGATTATACGCTTGAAGTCACTTTAGAACGTCCCACACCTTACTTTATTGAGCTTGCAGCAAGAACAGGAACAATGTTACCCGTTCACCCAGCGACGGTAGAAGCTGATGAAACAGGTTGGTCCACGAAAGGGCATGAAGACTATGTATCTAATGGCCCTTTTACTGTGGATGAGATCAGTTTAAGCAGTCACTACACATTAATCAAAAATGAACATTATTGGGATAAGAATCAAGTGTCGTTAGATGGAATTCATATTGCGATTATTGAATCAGAGCAAACGGCTAACACGGCGTTTCAATCAGGTGACTTAGACTTTATTGGTATTCCATTTAATACAGTGTCTTTAGATGCAATCGATACTTATGAACAGCAAGGTCTTCTTGGTGGAATAGATATAGCGGCAAACTATAATATCAAGATGAACATTACAGATGAACTGTTATCAAATGTGAATTTAAGAAAAGCTTTAGTGCACGGGGTAGACCGTCAAGGTTTAATTGATAACGTAACGAAAGCTAAGGAAACTCCAGCGATGAGTTTAGTTCCACCAACCGTAAAAGGTTTTGAAAATGTCGAACCTTATTTTGAGGATCGCGATTTTGAAACAGCAAAAGAGTACTTGAATAAGGCTTTAGATGAGTTAGGGATGAAAGATCCAAGTGAAATACAATTAAAGTTATCTTTTAACACAAATGAAGCCCATGCAGCAATTGCACAACACTTACAGCAAGGATGGAATGAAAATCTAGGGATTCAAGTGGAGCTAGATAATACAGAATGGCAAGTTCATTTAGATCGTATGACGATGCTCGACTATCAATTAGGACGCATTGGAAACACTGCTGATTATAACGATCCATATTCTATTTTAGAAATGTATTACGCAAAAGAAGTAGGTACTAACCGTACTGGATATGAAGACCCGGAGTACCAACAACTGATTGACGAAGCACAAAATGAACAAGACGAAGAAAAACGTCTGGAACTACTGAGAAAAGCTGAAGCACATGTAATGGACGCCGCTCCTTTTGTGCCGCTTTATTTCTATAAAAACTTGCATGCTACACAACCAAATGTTAAAAATATTACTCCTGATCCGTTCACTGACACTCAATTGAAGTATGTTGAAATCGTAAAGTAATAATTTCAAAAGTTATTTACAATTATCAGTATAATTTGAAAGATAAGCTTTAAAATTGAGAGTAAAATTGGTTGATAGCTGTTTGTTGTATCTTTACTTAACAGCAAATAATACTCTATATAAGTTTTTAAACAGATTAAATAATCCAGATAATTAAAATTCGTACACTTTCTTCTCATAAAAGAATAGCATCATTTTAAGATATACTTCAATTGTGATGTTTTAAAAATATTGATACAAGTTCTCTTACAAGTATTTGTAATGATAAATATTAGTCATTTCTCTGCTATTTTTTGGTAAGTTAAACCCTCACATAAAATACACGAGAAATGACTTTTTATATGGTGGTATTTCATATTTAGTTGTGCTGAAGCTCACCAATTGAATATAGCAGAAATACTGTTTGACAAGCGTAATTTTTTCCGCTATTTTTATTTATAATACTTTAAATTATGATGAGAAAATTTAGGAGGATTAATGATGGCTAAATATATTGGCAAGCGATTATTGCATATAGCCGTTGCACTATTTTTTATTGTGACGTTAACATTCTTTTTAATGCGTCTAGCTCCAGGAAACCCTTTTGCTAGTGAGCAACAAGTGGTGACACCCGCTATTCAACAACAGCTGAATGAAGCGTATGGATTAGATAACCCGTGGTACATTCAATATAAAGATTATTTAGTGAATGTATTGAAATTTGATTTTGGTGAGTCGATGAAATATCGTGGGCGTTCAACTAACGATATGATTCTGGACAGTTTCCCAGTGTCCTTAGTTCTAGGGCTACAGTCGATGTTAGTTGCTGTAGGATTGGGAGTTTTATTAGGCGTTATTTCTGCAACTTACCATAATAAAGCCGGTGACTACTTAGCCACCATTATTGCGGTACTAGGAATTTCAGTTCCTTCCTTTATTTTAGCTGGTTTAATGCAATATTTCTTTGGATTAAAATTAGGCTGGTTCCCAATTAGTGGTTGGAAAGGTGCTATGTATACTGTTCTACCGACCTTTGCTTTAGCGATGGGTTATATGGGGAATACGGCTAAAATGACCCGGTCGGGCTTATTGGAACAAAACACTTCTGAGTATGTTCGATTAGCTCGTGCTAAGGGGTTACGTAAATGGCAAATTGTTTTTAGACATTCTTTACGAAATGCCTTATTACCTGTTGTATCTTACTTAGGACCTTTAACTGCTGGCGTTATTACCGGTAGTTTCGTTGTGGAAAACATTTTTGCGATTCCAGGACTTGGCCGTCACTTTGTGACTAGTATTAATAACCGTGACTACACTGTTATTATGGGAACGACGGTTTTCTATTCAATTATTTTATTATTCGCTGTTTTATTAGTAGATATTATTTATGTTCTACTTGATCCAAGAATTAAATTAGAAGGAGTGGACAACTAAAATGATGGATTCTCAATTAACAAGAGAACACCTTCTTGTAAATGCAGAAGACTTTGAAATGGTCGGTATTAAAGAAGACGAAACAGACGTCATTAGTGCCAAGACGATTTCATTTTGGTCGGAAGTATTTCAAACATTTATGCGTAACAAGCTAGCGATGTTTGGTGTTGTCGTTTTAATTATTGTCGCTTTAATGGCGATTTTTGCTCCTGAATTATCAAAGTATAGTTTTAGTGAACAAACCGGTGCTTATAATATGCCACCTAGTAGTGAGTTTTGGTTTGGAACAGATAACTTAGGTCGAGATATTTTTGTTCGTGTCTGGATGGGAGCGCGCATTTCTTTAATTATTGGTCTTGCGGCAGCTGCTATTGATGTGGTCATTGGTGTTTTATGGGGAAGTATTGCTGGAGTTGTAGGTGGCCGTGTAGATAACTTTATGATGCGTGTTGCCGACGTATTGACAGCTGTTCCTTATTTATTAGTTGTTATTTTACTTTTAGTTGTGATGGAACAAGGACTTATTCCAATGATTGTTGCTTTATCCATTACAGGATGGGTACGAATGGCTCGTATTGTTCGTGGTGAAGTTCTTTCAATTAAAAACCAAGAATATGTTTTAGCTTCTAGAACGTTAGGAGCGAGCACATGGCATTTAATTAAACGTCACCTTATTCCTAACGCCATGGGATCGATCATTGTAACGATGACACTAACGATTCCTCAAGCGATTTTTACGGAGTCGTTTTTAAGTTACATTGGATTAGGTGTCACACCTCCGATGGCTAGTTGGGGAACGATGGCTTCGGAAGGAAACGAAGCGATTTTAACTGCGCCATGGCGTTTAATTTTCCCGGCTGTTCTTATTTCCTTGACCATTTTTGCGTTTAACGCTGTCGGAGACGGCCTTCGTGATGCGTTGGATCCAAAGTTAAGAAAGTAGGCATATAGATGACAGAACCAATTTTACAAGTTAAAGATCTACACGTAAGTTTCAGAACTTTTGCGGGAGTAGTAAAGGCTGTTCGTGGGGTTAACTTCACTTTAAATAAAGGCGAAACATTAGCCATTGTCGGTGAATCTGGATCCGGTAAGAGTGTGACGAGTAATGCGATTATGCAGTTAGTACCAACGCCTCCTGGATTTTATGAAGGTGGAGAGATACTCTTTGAAGGACGAGACTTACTTCAATTAGACGAAAATGAAATGAGTCGTGTTCGCGGAAAAGACATTGCGATGATTTTCCAAGACCCAATGACGGCTTTAAACCCAACGATTCGTGTAGGTAAGCAAATTATGGAAGCGATCCAAATTCATGATAAGTCCGTAACCAATGAACAGGCGAAAGCTCGTGCCATTGAGTTGTTAGAAGAAGTAGGAATTGTGAATCCAGAACAACGCTTTTCTCAATATCCTCATGAATTTTCAGGAGGAATGCGCCAACGTGTCGTTATTGCGATCGCTTTAGCGGCTGATCCAAAGATTTTAATTGCTGATGAGCCGACGACAGCGCTAGACGTGACCATTCAAGCACAAATTTTAGAATTGATGAAAGAAATTCAAGAACGAAATGGTAACTCAATTATTTTTATTACCCACGACTTAGGCGTGGTGGCTAATATTGCGGATAAAGTTGCGGTTATGTATGCAGGGCAAATCGTTGAATATGGAACAAGCCATGATATTTTCTATCGTCCAAAACATCCGTATACGTGGGGGTTACTGGGAGCGATGCCTGATTTAAACAATAATCAGTCTACTCAGCTATTTACCATTCCAGGGTCTCCGCCTAACTTAATTGATCCGCCGGTGGGCGATGCTTTTGCGCCCCGTAATAAATACGCGATGGCTATTGACTATAAACAAGAGCCACCGATGTATCAAGTGAGTGAGACGCATTTTGCCAAAACGTGGCTCCTTCACCCTGATGCACCTAAAGTAGACATGCCACACATTGTTAAAGAACGTATCGAGCGTTACGTGAACCAGAAAGGAGGAGCTATCCAACATGACTAAAAAATTAGTAACCGTTGAAAATTTAAAACAATATTTTGGCAGCTCATCCAAATTGGTTCGCGCCGTGGATGGGATTAACTTTGATATTTATGAAGGTGAAGTACTGGGCCTTGTAGGCGAGTCGGGAAGTGGTAAGTCAACAACGGGCCGTTCGATCATCGGTCTGTATGATATTACTGACGGAGCGGTTTACTTTGAAGGAGAGAAAATTAGTGGTGAAGGCGCTAAACATGATCCTAAAAAGGTCGCTCGCAATATGCAAATGATCTTCCAAGACCCCTACGCTTCTTTAAACCCGCGGATGACGGTGGGGGAAATTATTGGAGAAGGCTTTGATATTCACGGTCTTTACAAAAATAAAAAAGAACGCCGCGAGCGTATTAATGAATTATTAGAACAAGTTGGTTTATCGAGTGAACACGCTAACCGATACGCTCACGAGTTCTCTGGTGGACAAAGACAACGAATCGGAATCGCCCGAGCGTTATCGTTGGATCCTAAATTCATTATTGCCGACGAACCTATTTCAGCTCTAGACGTATCGATCCAAGCTCAAGTCGTTAACTTAATGAAAGAGTTACAAAAAGAGCGCGGTCTAACTTATTTATTTATTGCCCATGATTTATCTATGGTTAAATATATTAGTGACCGAATTGCGGTCATGTATGCCGGTAAGATTGTCGAAATAGGATCGGCAGATCAAATTTATAATCAGCCCGTTCATCCCTATACTCGCTCTTTACTATCAGCGGTTCCTCAACCGGATCCAATTAGTGAAAGTACGCGAGTTAGAATACCTTACCAACATGAAGAAACAACTTTAGAAGAAAAGATTCATGAAATAGAACCTGGTCACAGTATTTATTGTGACGACAATCAATTCCAACGATGGATGGAAGAATCAAGACAATAGTTATAGTAGCCATAAGTGAGTGAGCTTATGGCTAATTTTATAAGGAGATATTAAAATGAATAAACTTGAACAGATTAAAAGCTATATTAAACAACACGCAGACGATATATTAGCTCTCTTAGAACAAATTGTTAATATTGAAAGTGGCCCCGATCATCCTTTAAACGTACGTGAAATTTATAAAGTATTGTCACCTTTACTGGAAGATATAGGATGTGATATTCGCACTGTTTCAATGGAAAGTGGTGCGGATGTTTTAATTGCAGATTGGGATAATGGATCGACCAAGCCACCGATTATTTTTGGCGGTCATGTTGATACAGTGTTTTACGAAGGAACAGTTACTAAGCATCCTTTTAAAATAGAAGAAGATAAAGCGTATGGACCTGGCGTCTTAGATATGAAAAGTGGTATTGTTATGGCGATCTATGTTTTAAAGGCGCTTCAATATATCGGCTATCAAGAACATCCGATCCGTTTAGTAATTGTGGGAGATGAGGAGACGGCTCATCGCTTTACAACAGCAGATAAAGTGATGATGGAAGAGTTTGAAGGCGCAGAGTTTATGCTAAACTTTGAATCTGGAAGTGAAGAAAACCGTTTTTACATTTCTAGAAAAGGTGCTGCTATTTTGAAAGTTACTATTGAAGGTATTTCAGCTCACTCAGGCGCAGGTGCTAGAACAGGACGTAGCGCTATTTTAGAAGCGGCTCATAAAGTAGTTGAATTAGAAGCATTAAATGACTTAGATCGCGGAAAGATGATCAACGTAGGTGTTATTCAAGGCGGAACGAGCGCTAACACTATTTCTGGAGATTGTGAGTTTCTAGTAACGTATCGTTTCCCCACTCAAAATATAAAAGAAGAAATTGAAGCAGATTTAAAGAAAGTATTAGATTATCAATATGTTGAAGGCACAAAAACAACTTATGAAATGCAAGGGATGCTTGATGCGTTTGAAACCCTCGACGGAGTTCATGGAATCTTTAATCATTTCCAACAAGTGGCTAAAGAAATGGAATATGGAACTTTGAAAGCTGTAGAAGGTGAAGGAGGATCTGACGCCGCTTATGCATCCAAGGTTAACGTACCTGCTATTTGTTCAGTGGGTGGTCCAGGTAAGCATGCTCATACTTTAGAAGAATATATTTCTATTCCCGCCTTTTTTGAACGTTTAATTTTTGTTGCCCAAGCAGTTAACGAGTATAAATAAAATAAAACCAGCTTTTGTACTCTGAACTGCCCCTGTCAAGTAGACAGGCAAATAAACAAATTATTTTGTGCCATGCGTGAGTGTTCTCCCATGGTTTTTTATGCTGGAATTTTGAGCCCCATAGCTAAAGTCACTCGTTCATTATTGTAGAAATCAATATAGCGTGCAATATCTGCTTCGAGTGCTTCAAAACTGTCATAAGTATTCAGTCGGTACATCTCAACCTTTATAATGCCCCAGAAGTTCTCCATCGGCCCATTATCTATACACTTTCCAACGCTTGACATACTTTGGATTAATCCATGCTCATCCACAAATTTTTTAAAGAAGTAAGAAGTATATTGGAACCCTCGATCACTATGAAACAGGGTTTCGCCAGAAATGATTTCATCCTCAATTTGGACAACTGTATCTTCGACCAACTGATTAATGTTACGCTTCGATAGCTTGTGGGCAATGATTTTGTTGTCCCCATAATCTAAGATGGCGCTCAAATAACTTGAATTTACCCAAAATTTTACGGTTTCATAGATAATAACAAAAGTCCGAGGTGTTCACATGTGGAAAGCATGGATTCCTCGGGCTTTTAAACTATCCACAGCGTAAATCTGTGGACTAATTTCGTCCTGTTGCATGGTATAATTGAATCATCACAAAACAAAAATACAGAACAGGAACTGAGGTTATTTTACCATGAATTCTATAGAAATATATCAAACGAAGCGAAGTTTACTTACTTTTTTAGAAAAACTGACTAAAGGTCTTTCTAAACCACGGAAGAAATTTTACAGCGATATTTTATATGGAATGTCAAAAGCTCAAAATA
>NZ_FNEL01000016.1 GCF_900100125.1 Dolosicoccus paucivorans
TAACTCAACAGTTGCTCCAACTACTGGTTTGAACCCATTGTCAACAACGCGAATTTGAACTGAACCGTGTCCAGCATATTCTTCTTTTTGTGAAGGTTCTTCAGCTTTTGAAGACTCTTCTATTTGTTCGCTAGATGATTGAAGAGACATCATTTCGTCACTTTCAGTAATTGTTCCAGAACCAACATCTGTTATGTCTTCGCCGCTTTCAGCTGAGACTTGTAACATGCTTGCTGTTAAAGGCATTGTTACAACTGCCCCTAACATTGCTTTTTTCAATAGATTACTCTTATACATTATAAATCATCCTTCTTTACTTTTTGTTTGCATAGTCATACACTAAGTATACCCACATATTAGAGCATATAAATTTATAAGTCAAGTATTAATATGACTTTTTTTAATTTTATCTTAAAACCCGTTATTATATATCACCAAGTAGCTTTAATCGCTATTCTTCATCATGGCCTTGCGTAATAATGTCCGGTTGAGGATCTAAAATAAGTCCTTCATCTTCATCTTGAGGTGGTAATTTAATAAACTCCACAATATCTTTAAAGTTAACAATCGTACGGTCTTCAACGATATCACGCATGGATTCATCGGATTCACTCCAATAGACTTCAACCACTGCGCTATTTGTCAATAACTTTGTTATAATTCCTGCCATATTGGCATCACGAAATGTAAAGGTAATTTTGTCGCCAATTTCAGGTCTGACAGACTCTTGAACATATTCAATCATCTTGACGCCTTCTTCATATTCAACATCTAATAAGGTCGCGATCCGCGAACGACTTGTCCCGCGTCTTAATTCATGTTCAATGAGTTCATGTTGTTCTTTTGTTACTTTTTTCACCATATTAGTATCCCCTCTCTGATGAATGACATAACACTACCTTCCATTATACCATATTTTAATAGGAATACTTATTAAATGACTCAACGAGGTACTAAAACATCAATCGCATGAGGAATGACTTCAATATCTAATGGTAAGATCGGACCTTGGTCTCCGTCAACATTACAATAGATAATCGATTGATTTAAGTTGCGAATTTTTATTTTTTTGGCTGATTTTGCGATAAAATTATACCCTTTAGTTTCCCCAATCGCTGCTTCAAATACCGCATTAAGGTGATCCGTTGGTTTGACCCCGTCAATTGCTACAATATGCATCAATCCATCATCGTAACGAGCTTCATAAAATAACCGCTCAAAACCGGCGACATTATTCGTCAGCATAATTAATATTAAATTGGATTGGATCATATGGGTATCATCGTCAATCTTCAATTGATAGTAATAATCTTTTGTATTCAATAAGCCAGCGATGGAATCTTTATAGTAGGCAAAGCGTCCAAAACGGTTTTTATCTTTTGAATCAGTTAGCATAACTGACTCAGGCACAGCACCAATAGCTAAGACGTTAATAAAGTAGCGATCATTAACTCTAGCAATATCTAATTTACGTAAGTCCACTTGTTTGAACTCGCGAATGGCTCGTTCTGGGTTCATTGAATAGCCTAAAGCACGACCTAAATCATTGACGGTACCTAAAGGAATGAAACCAAACATAATCGGATGATCACTTAAATAGACGCCTTGAGCTGTTTCGTTCACCGTCCCATCACCGCCTAGACAAATGACTGTATCGTAACCATTTCGGCTTGCTTGTTGAGCCCACTCTTTAGCATCTCCTGCCTTTTTGGTTAGCCGTGTGTGCGTGACTGAATGATGATGGCGTCTCAATACATTTGATAGTTGATCGGCATAATAAATGGCTTTTCCCTTTCCAGACCCGGGATTAGCAATAATTAATACACGCTGTAACACACTTCCACCTCATTTCCGCTTTCTTCCATTAGAATAATTTGTTACTTATAAATTGTAGTTCAATGAATCATTAAAGTCCAACGGGAGTGTTGAGTCTTTTTTGACTTTTTTGGTATAATGAATGAAACAATTATTTGTAGCATGTAACTACAAGGAGGAATTACTATGTCACAACCTTACCGCGTTTTATTATATTATAAATACGAACATATTGAAGATCCTGAAGCCTTTGCTAAAGAGCATTTAGCGAAATGTAAAGAGTTAGGTATTAAAGGCCGTATTTTAGTTGCTCATGAAGGAATTAACGGAACTGTTTCTGGAACGGTTGAGCAAACTGAAGCCTATAAAGATTACGTTCACTCATTAGAAGGCTTTGAAGACCTTTGGTTTAAAGAAGACAAAGCTGAAGAGAATGCTTTCCATAAAATTTTCGTTCGCCCTCGTAAAGAACTAGTAAGCTTACGTTTAGAAGAAGATATTGATCCATTGAAGTTAACTGGAAAGTATTTAGATCCAGTAGCTTTTAAAGAGGCCTTATTAGATGAAGATACCGTCGTATTAGATACGCGTAACGACTATGAATATGATTTAGGCCATTTCGAAGGAGCGATTCGTCCAGATATTCGCAATTTTAGAGAATTACCGCAATGGGTTCGTGATAACAAAGAAAAATTCATGGACAAAAAAGTTGTCGTTTACTGTACAGGTGGTATTCGCTGTGAGAAGTTTTCTGGTTGGCTATTACGTGAAGGGATTGAAGACGTGGGTCAATTAGAAGGTGGAATCGCTGCTTATGGTAAACACCCAGAAACTAAAGGCGATTTATGGAACGGTAAAATGTACGTCTTTGACGAGCGCATTTCTGTAGATATTAACCAAGTTAATCCTGTCGTCATTGGTAAAGACTGGTATGACGGAACACCTCAAGAGCGCTACGTCAACTGTGCTAACCCTGAATGTAACCGTCAATTCTTGACAAGTAAAGAAAATGAAGACAAGTATTTAAGAGGATGTTGTGCAGAGTGCCGTCGTCATCCGCGTAACCGCTACGTTGAAGAGCACAACCTTTCATTAGATGAGTGGGAGGATCGCCTCAACGCCATTGGTGAATCTTTAGATGATCGTCACGAAATAGCCTAATCAAATATATTAAAAGACAGGTGATTGAATGAGTAAAGAAAACTCCCATTCAACCAATGATCACTTAAATAATAGTGAATCTGTTCAAAAGAAAGAACGAATGAATTCTTCCGAGAGTTCATTCGCTTTAAATCATGAAGATGAAAATCTTTACGACATTTCAGACTATAGCTCTAAGGAAAAAATAGTTTTTGGTTTAAACGTCTTTTTTAAAGTCTTTAAACGACTACTAATTATCCTTTTTCTTATTTTAGGAGTAGGTGGCTTTTTAGCTACTGGTATAGCAACAGGGTATTTTGCAAGCTTAGTCGCTAATACCCCACCTCCTACTAAGGAAGAAATGTCTCAACAAATTCATCGTTTAGAAGAATTATCTACATTATATTACGCCAATCGTGAACCTATTGCTAACGTTCAAGCCGACGTGGTGCGACAAGTCGTCAGCTTAGAAGAGATTAACCCATTTATTACGGACGGATTAATCGCAACAGAAGATGAGTACTTCTATCATCACCAAGGAGTCATGCCTAAAGCTATTTTACGAGCAGGTCTTCAAGAGATTTTCTCTCCAGGTTCAGGAACAGGGGGATCTACTTTAACGCAGCAATTAGTCAAGCAACAAATGTTAACAAATGATGTGACGTTTTTTAGAAAAGCCAACGAAATTTTACTGGCCTTACGCGTTGAAAATTACTTCGATAAAGAAGAAATTTTAACCGCTTATTTAAACGTATCACCTTTTGGACGAAATAACCGTGGCGAAAACATTGCTGGTATCGCTAAAGCTTCCGAAGGCATCTTTGGTAAAAAGACGAATGAAGTAACACTGCCCCAAGCGGCTTTTCTAGTGGGATTACCACAAGATCCTTACACTTACACCCCTTACAATCAATACGGACAAATAAAAGAAGATACGTCTGAAGGGGTCGAGCGAATGAAGGAAGTCTTATTTAGAATGTTGCGAGAAGAAAAAATCTCCCAACAAGAATACGATGAAGCCATTCAATACGATATTACACAAGACTTTCTACCGACCGATCAAAAATCAGAAGAACGTCAGTCTTATCTCTACCAAGCCGTTTTATTTGAAGCAACTTCTTTAATTATGGAAAAGAACTTAGCTGAAGATAATTTGAGCTGGGAACAGTTAGCTAAAGATGATGAACTGTACCAAACCTATTTTGATCAAGCAGAAGAAGAAATTAAAACGGGAGGATATCATGTTGTTTCAACAGTCGATAAAGAGATTTACGACCAGTTACAACAATCGGCTGCTCAATATAGCGATGAATTAGGTATGCCTTATGAAGGAATTTATGTCAATGAAGAAACGGGTTACGAACATTATTATGTGGAAACCGTTCAATCGGGAATCGTTGTTATGGAAAATGATACGGGACGGGTGTTAGGTTTCGTAAGTGGAACTGACTTTGAAGACAATCAAATTGATCATGCCTTTCGTGTGCATCGCTCACCCGGCTCAACGATTAAGCCGATCGCAGTCTATGCCCCAGCTCTTCAAGAAAATGTCATTGCTCCTTCAACTATTGTTGCTGATACTGCTTATATTAAAGAATTTGAAGACGGATCAGTTTGGACACCGACAAACTACGGTGAGACGATGAGTAATGAATTTATGACTGCTCGAAAAGCTTTATATCGTTCAGACAACTTACCAACGATTCGCATTTATGAAGAGCTATTAACCCGTCAAATTCCCATCATTGACTATTTAGACAAAATGGGCTTTAACATACACACTTCTTATACTAAAGAAGATACCGAAAACTTAGCTTTTTCAATTGGTGGGGTGCCTGTTGGACCAACCGTGTTTGAACAAACGAGAGCCTTTACGACGTTTGCTAATAATGGTCAATATATTAAAGGACATTTAATTGAACGAATTGAGGCTTCAGATGGAACGGTCGTGTTTCAAGAAGACACGCCGCCGGTTGAAGTGTTCGCTGAAGATGCGAATTATTTAATCGTCGATATGTTAAAAGATACAATGTCAGAAGGAACGGGTCGAATTGCTCGTGGTTATATGGAGATGGGTGGCGAGTGGATTGCTAAATCTGGAATTAGTGAAAATTCAAAAGATGTTTGGTTCATCGCTGCCACTCCTTCCATTACTGTTGGATCTTGGATTGGTTATGACAGTAAGTATGATGATTATACAATCAACATTAACGATGGTTACGGTATTGAAAGTGAACGGAGCCAACTATATTGGTCACGGATTGTAAATGACTTGTACCGTATTCGTCCAGAGATCTTTGGAGTTGAGCGATCCTTCAATCGTCCATCATCGGTTATGGAGACTGAAGTATTAGAACAAACAGGTACTTTACCTGGCGAGATTACTTTAAATGGACAACGCTATTCGATAACGGGACCTCTCGTTAAAGAAATTTTCCGTATGTCTAATCCGCCTCCTTCATTAAGGTATGACTTTATGTTTAATCGTAATGAAGAAGAAATCCAACAATTTTGGGGTAACTTATTAGCTCAACTTGAAAAAGCGCGTCAACAAGAAATTGAAGAACGTAATCGTCAACGACAAGAGAATCGTCGCCGTTCATCCCAAGAACGTGAGAATTCTTCTCGAGAAGAATCATCTAACAACGCTTCTCCTGAAGAAACGCCTAATGAAACAAATACCAACGAACAAAACAATAATAATGACGATTAAAAAAGAGCTATCACTGCTGATTTATTTCAGCTAAGTGGTAGCTCTTTTTGTGCTTTAATATGTTAACGGGTTGACTGACGTTTAATAATTTTGTGAGGTAAGATGATTTGCTTTTCATCGACCTCTTCTTTGTCCATAATCTTAGTTAGTAAACGCATCGCTACGGCACCAATATCATAAAGTGGTACTTGAATAGACGATAGTTGTGGACGAACATAAGTTGTTAATTTACAGTTATTACTTGCGTAAATCTCAAAATCTTCAGGTACTTTGATGCCTTGATCTAAAGCAGCATTTAGTAAAGACACCGCTGTTCGGTCATCTGTCGTAATTACAGCGCCTGCCCCATCAGCAATTAAACTTCTTAAAATATCATCGCCTTTTTCGTAAGGACGGTGTTTTTGAATAATAAGTCGTTCATCGGGCGTTGATCCCACTTCTTCAATTGCCTTTAAGTAGCCTGGAAGACGCATATCTTCAATTACTGCGTTTTGTGAATCCCCCGTAACTAAAGCGATCGCTTCATGACGAGTTAAAAGATCTTTAGCCACTTCATAAGTTGCCTGTTTGTAGTCAATGTTGACACTTGGAATATCCTTATCTCGCGTATACGTTCCTGATAAAACCACTGGCGTATTAACTGTTTTGACCATCGAAATTAAATCAGGTTCAATATCATAGTCCATGAAAATAATTCCATCCACTTGTTTATTGAGTAAATTATCCACAGCTTGAGTTGTTTGATGTTGATTCGCGTCCGCACTTGTCAAAATAATATTATATTTGTACATTGTGGCAATATCTTCAATTCCTTTAGCTAATTCAGCGAAGAATAAATTAGTGATATCAGGAATAATCACCCCAATTGTTGTTGTCTTCTTACTTGCAAGTCCTCTAGCGACCGCGTTTGGTCGATAGTTTAATCGCTCAATGACATCAGAAACCTTCTTGCGGGTAGCTGGCTTAACGTTCGGGTTGCCGTTAACAACTCGCGAGACGGTTGCCATCGAAACGCCCGCTTCCCTTGCTACATCATAAATTGTTACAGCTTGCTTATCCAAAGGTTACTCACCCTTTCATTTATCTTTTCTGTTATTAATTTAGCACAGAAAAGACAAAGTTGCAACCGTTTACTTTCAAAAAAATTAAGTCATGACGGGATTAAAATGAAAAAGACCGGACAAAGTCCGATCTTTTTTAGATTAGTTAGTTGATTGAATTTCAACACCATCGTTATTTAGCTTTTTTGAAGTATGATGTCCTTTATCACGCTTTGCTTGTTGATGGGTTTCATTTCCACTTAATTTATCTTTTTTTTTTAACATCTTCAGCAACATCTTTAGCTGCTTCTTTTGCGTCTTGAGCTTTTGCTTTAACGTCTTCTTTTACATCTTGCGCTTTGTCTGCTGCTTGATCTGCTACTTTTTTAGCTTCTTTAGATGCATCATCTGCTAAATCGCTTGCTTCTTCTTTACCTGTTTGAGCAACTTTCTTTGCTTCTTTAGATAAATGGTCACCTGACTCTTTTAAGTCTTGAGATAGGTTTTGCGCTTCTGCTTTTGCATCTTCAGCAAAGTTTTGGATTGCTGCGCCTGTAAATTCAGCTGAATCTTTTAAGCGTGCAGCAGAGTCTTGTGCTGTATCTTTGATGTTAGCCCAATCTTTAGAAGCTTCTTTAGAGAAACGGTCAAACGAGTCTTTTAAGTTGCTTGCTGAAGTTTGTAAGTTAACTTTAATGTCTTGACCTGCATCTTGTGCTGCACCGTAAAATTCGTTGCCACGGTCTTGTGCGTAATCAACGTAGTCGTTTGCACGATCTAATAAGTAATCTGCTTCATCCATTAAATCTTCGCGTAATTCGCGACCTGACTTAGGAGCATAAAGTAATGCTGCTACGCCACCAATTGCGGCACCAAATAAAGCACCTAAAAAGAATCCATTGTTATTGTTGTTACTCATAGTAATCTTCCTCTCTTAAGTTTACTGCAATCTCACCTGCTGTGACAGATGGTTGTTTGTCATGGACTAGAGATTCTAGCTCTTCAATTTCAATTTCCTCTGGAGTGTAATAATCCGTCGGAGCTACGGCACGATTAGCTTTCTTACTTGCTTTTGAAATGTTACGTGCGGTATTTAAAAATTTAGAGACTTTAGAACGTTTACGTCCTGCGTTTCCATGAACTAAATTACTTGCCATTTCTTTAGTAGAATCATTTAAGTCAGAAATACTTTCGCCTAAATCACCTACTGCTTCGAATAATGGGTCTGTCTTACTTAACTTTCCGTTGACGTCATCAACTAATGTATTTGCTTTATTTAATAAGCCTTCGACTTCAATTGCTAAACCGTCTACATCTTTAGTTACCACATCAATGGTAGTATTTAAACGTTGAACAGTATATTTTGTTTCGTTTACTACTTGAGTAACTTTAGATAAGGTGGTTGCAATGAAACCGACAAGGACAGCAAATGCAATGGCTGCAATAATTGCTGCGACTCCTCCAAGTGACATCCGCAATCACTCCTTACTTCTTTTATTACTTAAATAATAGCATGCTAGCGCTTCACATACAAACAAAACGGATTAATTTATTGAAAAGTCTCCATTTATTTCTTTATAATGGATTTAAAACAATAATTAGAGGAGGCGTTTTTTTGCTGTCTTTTATTGCTATGAGTAGCTTTTTGAACGAAAAGAGATTGGAAGCGCTAACAGATTTTACTAAAACTCTTATTTTAGAAAAATTATTGCCGATCTTTGGGTTAATCATTTTATTTTTCATTTTGAAACGATTACTAACTCGTTTTATGTACTATCAATTAAATGAAAATAAAAATCATCGTTTCCAATTTATGTCTTTTCAAAGGAAACAAACCATTGTAAAATTAATCAATAACGGATTAAACTATTTAATATTTTTCTTTTTAGCTTATTCCATTTTATCTATTCTTGGTGTACCAATTGCAACACTCGTAGCTAGTGCGGGAATTGCTGGTTTAGCGGTTGGTTTTGGCGCAAAGGACTTTGTCGCTGACTTAGTGAATGGTTTTTTCATTGTCGTAGAAAATCAATTTGACGTGGGAGATTCTGTTATTATTGAAGATATTGAAGCTACTATTAAAGAAACTGGGTTAAGAACAACGATTTTACAAGGATTTGATGGAACAGTTCATTATGTTCCTAATAGCGAGATTCGCATCGTCAGTAACTTGAGTCAATATGATCGCCGTATTTTTGTTGATTTACCAATCTATGATGAGACCAACTTAGAATCTCTTGAAAAAATTGTTCAACAAGTCACCGAATCTTTAAAGGAAAATTATCAAGATAGCTTTGGCAATGATCCCATTATTAGAGGATTAGTGATGCAACCTGACGGACAATTTAGTTTCCGCATTATTTGGTACGTAGACCGAGATGACTTTTTAGACTTACAATCAGCCTTTTATGCCGCATATTTTAAAGCGATGCATCAAGCGGGCATTCCATTTGCAAGACCTTTATCTTATATAAAAGCTTAACTTTACACATAAAAAAAGCTGGGTGTTTAGCCCAGCTTTTTTTATCTTATTCAATAATTTTGTAAATCATCGGACGTTCAATCAGTTCGTCACCGATGTGGATATTATCATAAAGTTTTTGTTTAACTTCATCAATATCTTCGCTATTGCTATAAATTGTTAAGATGCTTTCGCCTTCTTCTACTTGGTCGCCTACTTTTTTGTGAAGTTCAATTCCCACAGAATAATCTAATAGGTCATCCGCTTTTTGACGTCCGCCTCCAAGCATCATACTTGTGATACCGATCGCATCTGCAACCATCTCAGTAATTAAACCACTTTCTTTTGCTGGAAGATCGATTTTATACTTCGCTTGTGGCATGATTGAGTAATCATCGACCACACGCTCGTCTCCGCCTTGAGCTTTAACCATTGCTTTAAAGCGATCTAATGCTTTACCAGAAGTAATGGAGTCTTCAAGTAATTGACGAGCTTCTTCTTTAGTTTGTGCTTTTTCACCTAGAACAAGCATATATTCAGCAATCGCCATCACGAGTTCGTGTAAGTCTTCTGGTCCTTTACCTTTTAGTAAATCAAGGGTTTCTTCAATTTCTAAAGAGTTTCCGATTTTGTTTCCTAAAGGTTGGTTCATGTCACTAATTAAAGCCATGGTCTTCATGCCGACGCTTTTACCAATTTCGACAAGAGCTTCTGCTAATTCAGTTGAGTCTTCTAAAGTTTTCATAAATGCACCGGCTCCGGTTTTAACATCGATAATTAAGGCATCGGCTCCGGCAGCGATTTTTTTACTCATAATCGAACCAGCGATTAACGGAATGGAGTCAACCGTTCCTGTAACGTCACGTAAAGAATAAATTTTCTTATCAGCTGGGGCAATATCACCTGTTGCACCGACAATGGCTAATTTTTCTTCTTTAACTTGATCAATGAAATCTTTTTCGCTAATTTCAATGGTATACCCTGGAATGGCTTCTAATTTATCAAGGGTACCTCCCGTATGGCCTAACCCTCGTCCTGAAATCATTGGTACAGGTACATCGCACGCCGCCACAAGTGCTGCTAATGGCAAGCTAACTTTATCGCCCACCCCACCGGTCGAGTGCTTGTCCACTTTAATACCTGGAATATCAGAAAGGTCAAGACGCTCGCCGGATTCCATCATTTTCATAGTGAGTGAAGCCCGTTCTTTAACAGTCATATTTTCGAAATAGATAGCCATCAGTAACGCACTAATTTGATAGTCAGGAATACTGCCATCTACAACGCCATCGACGACGAATTGAATTTGTTCATCGGTTAATTCTTTTCCGTTACGTTTATCTAAAATAATATCAATCATTCGCATGACTGTAACCTCCTATGATTTTTTAAAATAGTAATAACAATCCAACAATTAATGAAGATAATAAACTGACCGCAAACCCACCGATCATTCCTTTAGGAGCTAATCGAGCAAGCACGGGTTTTTTAGATGGACATAAAATTGAAATTCCTGACACACACATACCGATACTTCCGACGTTTGCAAACCCTGCTAAAGCGATCGATAACATCATTCCTGTGCGATAATCCATTGACTGTAACATTGAACCTAATTTACCAAAAGCGACAAACTCGTTTAAAATTAATTTTGAACCGAGCAACTCACCTGCTACAAGAGCATTTTGGCTATCTAATCCCATTAAATATCCAATCGGTGCAAATAAGTAAGATAAAATTCCTTCAAGTGATAAGCCCACGATACCTAAAATTCCGTTCACTAAAGCGACAATTGAAAAGATCGCAATTAAAGCAGCTCCAATCGCCATGGCCATATGCATACCGTCCATTGCTCCAGCAGACATGGCGTCGATAACGTTTGTATTGTCACCTTTACGGTCTAATTTAACTTCTTGAATATCGCTCATTTTGTCCACTTGAGGTAGAAGAATTTTAGAAATAATAACCGAACCAATTGGGACAAGGGTCGACGCAATTAAAAGCGCTTCCATTGGAATGCCTAAAGCAGCGTAGCCAGCTAAAATACTCACTGACATACTTCCCATTCCTGAAATTAACACTAACATGACTTCACTATCTGACATAAACGGTAAATATTTGCTAACTAAAATAGGAGAATCTGTCTGACCTAAGAACATATTGGCAATGGCGACAAAACTTTCTACTTCTGAAGTACCAAAGATTTTACCTAGTAGCCAACCTACTTTAGAAATGATAAATCCTAAAATACCTGTATAAAATAACACACCTACTAAAGCGGAGATAAAGACAATATTACCTAAGGTTTGAAACGCAAAAATATATCCTGTCGGAGCATCAGGCATACCAAGGGATCCAAAGACGAATTGAATCCCTTCGCTACCATAAGTTAAAACTTTAGCCACACCATCACTAATGACAGAAATGACGGCTTGCCCTGCAGGTACTTTAATAATTAACATTGCGATAACAAACTGTAGAGCAATGGCTTTACCGATCTGTTTCCATTGAACACTTTCACGGTGATAAGATAATAAATACATAGCACCTAACAATAAAAGTATTCCGATAATATTTAAAATCGCACTCATTGTTTTATCCTTTCATTGGTTTAATATTCTCCGTCCGTCATTTGACCTTTTAGCATTTTGACGGCACTGCTTGTTCCAATACGATCGCAACCAGCTTCAATAAAAGCAATTAAATCTTCAACAGATGAAACGCCTCCAGCGGCTTTAATTTTGACATCTGGTCCGATATGTTCTTTAAATAAAAGTACATCTTCCATAGTAGCTCCACCTGTTCCAAAGCCGGTAGATGTTTTAATGTAATCTCCTCCTCCTTTTGTTACTGACTCACACATCGCAATTTTTTCTTCCTCATCTAAGTAACATGTTTCAATAATGACTTTTAAAATATGGTCACCACAAGCTTCTTTTAATGTTTTAATTTCTTTTGTTACTTTATCGTAGTCTTTATTTTTTACATCAGAAATATTCACAACCATGTCAATTTCATTGGCTCCATCAGCTAAAGCATCTTTAATCTCTTGCACTTTAGAAGCTGTGCTGTTGTATCCTAGAGGAAAGCCTACCACTGTACAAATATTTAACGTTGGGTAATGGTCTTTAATGCGTTTAATATAGCTTTGAGGAACACAAACGCTAGCTGTCTCAAATTCGATGGCCTCTTGACATAATTGGTTAATATCTTCCCATGTAGCAAATGGTTTAAGTTGAGTATGATCAATGTGACTTAAAATTGCTTTAGTTTCCATAATATATCCTGCTCCTTTAATTCATTTAAATGTTTATATTATTAACAATTAACAGTTTATGTAACCGCTTAATGTTATTATATACACTGTCTGTTATTTTTTCAACAAAATAATTGTTATTTTTATAACAAATTGGTTTATTTGTCTCTTATTTACTATTTACTGTTAATTTGTGATAAAATCAAATTAATATCGAATGGGAGTGTATCTATCGTGTCTAAAAAAACACAACGGCAACATGAAATTATTGAAATTTTAAAACAACTTAAAGGAGCAACGGTTAAACAACTTGCAACACAACTCAGTGTGTCAGAAATGACGATCCGACGTGATTTACGCTTTCTTGATGAACAGCAACTGGTTCATATTATTTCCGGGGTTGCTTTTGTTAATGAAGCCGATCAGACTCAAGTAGATATACCTCTTGCTCAATCAGGTTACAGTATTAGTGTCAATACGAAGTTAATGCAACCGGAAAAATTAACCATCGGAAAAGCTGCTGCTGCACTGATTCAAGAACAAGATATCGTGGGTATTGATATTGGAACAACTACAGAAAAGTTATCCCAACAAATTGACGATGATTTACCTTTTACTGCTCTAGTGTTTAGTGCCAATAATTTACTTCATCTCTTAGCAAAACCTAAAGCGACGATTCTTCTTTCTGGAGGACGATTCCATCGAGATACAGGAATGTTTGAACAAGCCAATCACTTACAAATTATTGAAGGAACGCGCACAACTAAATTTTTCTTATCTGCGGCGGGGATTCATGAAGATTTGGGGATTACTTGCGCCAATGAATACGAAGTGCTCATCAAAAATACAATGATTAAAAATACCCTTAAAACGATTTTAGTGGCGGACTCATCAAAATTTGGACATATTTCCAGTTCTTATGTAGGGGATTTATCAATGATTGACACTATCGTTACCGACAATAAGTTATCTGCTGAATGGCGTGAACGGATTGTATCTTATGATATTGATCTCATTATTGCCGATGCACCATAAAAAAATCGAGCGACTCTCAGTTAGAGTCGCTCGATTTTTTTAGTTGAATGTTTGAGTAAGAGAAGGTATTATTTGTTGGTTTTCATCGAAATATTGCACAGTTATCTTTTCGTCGCCAACATCAACAACCATGTAAGAAGTTCCAGGATATTCGCCTCTTGAATGATTTAAACTTCCTGGATTGGCTAACAGTACCCCGTCTTTTACTTCAGCATAGAGTCGGTGAGTATGACCATGAAAAGCAAAGCGGCTTCCTGTTTGTTTTGCTTGTTCAAGAACGCCCGCGTTTGTTGCATTCACTGCTAACAAATGACCATGGGTTAGATAAAGCGCTCCTTTAGGTGTGGAGACGACTTGTTCATTAGGGTATCCTCCATCAAAATCCATATTGCCTCGGACGACTCCATCAAAATCTGCCCAAATCGGATCATCACTTGAAAATTCCGAATCACCACAGTGAATAATGACATCGACTTGATCTTTTAAATCTTGAACAATGCCTTTAACTAACTCATAACGTCCATGATTATCACTCATTACTAAAATTTTCATAGTTCATCACTTCCTAACCAGTTAGGTAATTCTTCGAGTAATTTTTCAATCGCTCGACTACGATGGCTCACCGTATTTTTTTCTTCTAACGTCAATTCAGCAAAGGTCTTATTTAGCGGTGGATAGTAAAATAAAGGATCGTATCCAAAACCTTCTTTTCCTTGACGTTTTGTTAAAATTTCTCCTTCGACGCGCCCTTCCACTACTAAACTTTCTTTATGAGGATGGGCTAAAACAAGACAAGAGACAAAATAAGCCTCGCGGTTAAGATCTGAAGTTAATTCTCTTAGCAGCTTGTCGTTATTGTCTTCATCTCTTGCATTTTCTCCTGCATAGCGAGCGCTATAAATACCTGGCGCGTTGTTTAAAGACGGAACGACTAGTCCTGAATCGTCAGATAGTACGTAAGCATTTGTTAATTCAGCGATGGTTTCTGCTTTTAAGCGAGCATTTTCTTCAAATGTTTCTCCAGTCTCAGGAACTGGTTTTAACTCTGGATAGTCACTTAAACTCGTCATTTCAAACGGATAATCTTTTAATGCTTGTTTAAACTCTTTCAACTTTCCTTGGTTATGACTTGCGATGATTAACTTCAATTATTTCATCTCCTTTAACAATACAACTTTGAATCGGAAGATTTGGGTTATTAAACCACTCATTAGCAATTTGACTAAATTCACTAACAGACCCTGTCGTGTAAAAGGTGCGGGTCGCTGGTTGATTAACCGCTTCTTGATCAGATCGCTTTAAATTTAAACGCTCCAATTGTTTAGAAACTTCCACTACACTTTCTACACCTGAATCCACTAACGTAACGCTTGGTCCTGCGATGTGTTGGATGACCGGTTCTAAAAGAGGATAGTGAGTACAACCTAAAACAAGCGTATCAATGTTTTCTTTTAACAAAGAAGTTAAATACTCTTCAACCACTTCAAACGTTTCAGGTGAGTTCACTTCGTTACGCTCAACGTACTCGACAAAAGGTGGACAGGCCTTTGAAAACACTTCTACCTCTGGATTAAATTGATTAATTAATCTTTGATAGGCGTTATTTTCAATTGTCCCGGTTGTTCCGATCACGCCAACTTTATTGTTTTTAGTTTTTATCGCAGCTATTTTACTGCCTGGTTGTACGACTCCAATGACTGGAATTGATAGTTCTGCTTGTATTTCCTTTAATGCTGCGACCGTCGCTGTGTTACAAGCAATCACAAGCATTTTGATGCCTTTTTTTAAGAGAAAATGAACCATTTGCCAAGTAAATTGTTTGACTTCTTCAGCGCTTCTTGGCCCGTAGGGACAACGGGCATTATCACCTAAATAAAGAATTGATTCATTGGGTAATTGTTTTAAACTTTCTTTAACAACCGTTAATCCACCAACTCCTGAATCAATATAGCCAATAGGCAAATTTTTCATTGTCATTCTCCTTACTCTTGAGGGGCTCCCTCTACTTTCTTCATTTCTTGCCATAGTTGATCATCAACATTATAACCTACCGCAAATGGCGATACTTCATTCACCATACCAAATTGAAGTGTAATAATATCGGATACTTCTTCTTCTCCTTCACCAATAGACCAAAAGATTATGTTGGTTAGACGGAAGGTTTCTTGGTCAATGTAGTAGTCAATCCCGTAAATAGCTTCACCGTCTTTTTTAAAAGAGGCACTGTTCATTCCCTTAGAAGCTTGTTTAAAGCCTTCAAAATCATTTTCGTATAATTTACGATAACCTCGCTGTGGTTGCTCCATCTCTTCGTCAATTTCTAAATGTTCTAATTGTTTGTAGATATCTTTGAATTGGCGAACATAGTGAGCATAAATATTAAATAGTGAATGTTCTTTGGCTTCGATTTGATCTTCTTTAAATGAATAGCGATAGTTATCTGTCATAAAGTCTTGATCTTGAATCTCTTTATCTTCTACCGGTCCGGTCACGCCATACACTGGTGTTTGATCAATTAAATTCAATAAATAATACTGTGTATGAGTCTTATCACCGTAAGCAGCGTGAACTGTATAATCATAAGTTTCTAAAGTTTGTAGATGGTGGTTTTCTTCAGCGATTTTAACAAAGTTATCTTTGTCAGCTGGAGTTGGTTCAGGTTGTTGTTCTAATTTAGCTTCAAGGGTGTCGTTTAATTGAGGTTCAAAAGTTAAGTGTGTTTGATAAGTACTCTCTTTTGGCCCATCAACAATATTTACGGTAACGTTTGCATCAGTAATGAATCCTTCTTTATTAATAGTAGATGTTACATCAATCGTACCGGTGGCTTCTTGACTGATCATAATCGGTGGATTGAAAAGAGGAATCATTTCTTTAACGTACTCTGCATCATCAATGTGATACTCCACTTTTGTTTCATTACCTTCTTGAGTAGCGTGGGATTCTTCCATTCGGTCAAGTAGTACTTTAAACACAGTAATGTAAGTCGGTTGGCGGTACCCCATCTGTTCAACGTCTTGCCACTCTTGATGATTGTAGCGAACTTTTCCTTTATTTGTTTCTGTTTCTACATAGTATTCTCTAGGAAAACTTTGCTCGTCGCCTAAAATAACTTCGTTGAAATAAGCTTTTTGTAATCCGTCTTCCGTGTAGTACTCTAAACTTGTTAAGTTCTTTTTAGAGGTTGAATCTCCCATTGTAAACGTCACATCTTGAGTGGCACTTACTTCTTTAAGAGAGACGAACTTATCATAAATAGAACGTGATAAATCATTAGTTAAAGCCCACTCTTCCATATCCTTTTTGGACATTTGAGAAAAGTCTACTTCTGCTTCTTCACCAATATTTTTATTTAATATATTACTAATTGAGCTACATCCAGACAAAATCATAGTCGATA
Organism: Dolosicoccus paucivorans; assembly: GCF_900100125.1. GTDB lineage: Bacteria > Bacillota > Bacilli > Lactobacillales > Aerococcaceae > Dolosicoccus > Dolosicoccus paucivorans. Next base: position 16,861 of record NZ_FNEL01000016.1, read on the forward strand.
ATAGACTCAGTAAGATGATCTTTTGCTTCATTGTGAACTAAATACTCCTTTTATTAATTAATTGCTATCATTCATTTTAACACAACTTACCTTCTTTTCGATAAAAAAACTACTTGTTTTAAAAACAAAACAAGTAGTTCAATCAGTTAATCAGTGGAACGTTCGGATTTCCAAGTTTGGAAGGAACGTTTAATGGTTGTAACAAGCCCTTTATCGGTTGTCGTTAAGACATTACTCTTATAAAATTCGCTACCTATCCATAAGGATAACCCCGTTAAGGCCAAAGTTCCTAAAACAGACAACCAAACGGTCGTCGGGCTGACCATTTCTAAAGCGATACGGTAAGGCATAATAATCGGTGACCAAAAAGGAATCAGTGAAGCAACTTTTACAATCGGACTATTGGGTGCACTTAATGTGTACATACCGATATAAAATCCAATCACAGCCGTAAAGACCGCAGGTTGGATAATTTTTTGAACATCTTCTGTACGGCTTACTAAAGAGCCTAAAACGGCTGCTAAGCTTACGTAAAGTAAGATACCCAAAACACCTAAAATGCCAATTTGAGCCAGAGAGATCGAAATCAAACTATTAAAATCAATCAATTCTGTAGGTAAATCAAAATCAAAGACTTTAGTAACAACCCCGTAGGCGATGAATCCAAAGATAATATAGGTCATTACTTGAGTTAAAATAACGAGTAAGATACCTACAATTTTACCAAAGTAGTAATCTTTCGCTTTCATACTGGATAAAATGATTTCCATCACTCGTGATCCTTTTTCTTGGGCCACTTCTTGAGCAATGAGTGAAGTATAAGTTACGATGAAGAAAAAGAGACTAAAGCCTAATATAAAGGCCACACCAATCTTCGCGTCAAAAGGATTATCGGCTTTTTCTTCAATGTTTCCTTCTTTATCGATGACTAAACGTTTTTCTTCAATTAAAATCGGGTGTTGTTTTAACTGCTGAATCTCTTCAACTTGAATTCCTAACTCTTTGAGTCCTTCTTCATATTGATAATCATTCACCATCTGAACTAAAGGAGCCGTGTTAACATCTGGACCATCGTCAAGCTTTGTAAAAACAGCCCTGCCGTCTTCCAAAGAAAAAGTTAGAACGCCGTTTATATCTCCTTGTTTTAGCTGTTCAACTGCTTCCTTCGTTGATGCATAAAAAGTGTAAGTATTCGTATCTTTTATTTGTTTAGCATATTCTTCAAACTGATCATCGCTAGTGACAATGCCAATCGGGTTCGATAGTTGTTTTGTTTCTTCCGACTGCATGAACCAACCTACGGCTCCTCCGATAATTAACGGAATCAGTGGACCTAACACCATTGCCAAAAAGGCCCATGTTTTGACATTTTTACGGTAGACTTCTTTAATTACAATCCATAACTTATTCATGTGAACGCCCTCCTGCTTCATATTTAAAGATTTCCTCTAAACTCGGTGCTTGTTGGTTAAATACAGGAATGTAGCGTCCTTTAGTAATCTCATTAAATAAAGTTTCGGCCACTTGTTCATCTTCTAACTTTAATAAGAATCGATTATTTTTTAAAACATTGACATCTTTTACTCTCGGTAACAAGGCTAAGTCTTCTGCTGCCCAATCGGAGGTTTCAATCGTCAAATTAATTCGACCATAGGAATTGCGTACCTCATCAACCGTCCCGTTTAAGACTTCTTGACCGTGATGAATCATAACTAAACTATCGCACAACTCTTCAACGTTCGCCATATTATGGCTAGAAAAAATAATGGCACTCCCTTTTTCTTTTAAATATAAAATGCCTGCCTTTAATAAATCCGCATTCACCGGGTCCAACCCGCTGAAAGGCTCATCTAAAATAATTAAAGAAGGTTCATGGATTAAAGAGACGATCAATTGAACTTTTTGCTGGTTTCCTTTTGAAAGGCTACGGATTTTGTCAGTTTTTTTACCCTTTACATTAAACCGTTCCATCCATTGGTCTAAGCGTTGACGAATCACTTCTTTATCCATCCCGCGCAGTTGAGCTAAGTAAAGAACTTGTTGTTCGATCGTCAACTTATCATCCAATCCGCGTTCTTCTGGTAAGTAACCGACCGTATTATAGTCTTCTTCAGTTAACGAACGATGGTTCCACAAAACGTGACCTCCATCTTCCGGTGTTAAAAATCCTAAAATCATTCGGAAAATCGTTGTTTTACCCGAACCGTTTTGGCCAATCAATCCCATAATATGTCCTTGAGGAATCGAAAAAGAGACATTATCCACCGCTACTAAATCACCAAAGCGTTTTGTAATGTGGTTGACTTCTAACATATTAGTCCTCCTCTACTTCAAAGGTCTGTACCGCTCCGTTAGATACTGCATCAAATTTAACAATGGTTCCTTCTTTAACGAAAGGTAATTGATCATTTAATTTAATATTTGCTTTATAAATTTTACCATCGACCATGAAGTAATAAACGGTATCGCCATCGACCACTGTTGCTTGAATCGATTGAATCTTCCCTTTAATCGCTTCACTTGGTAATTCTTCAATATCATCTAATTGGGTGCCTAATGCATCAGAATATTGTTGAATTAATCGATCCACACTCGTATCAATCCATACTTTTTGATAGTTTTGAACATCAATTAAAGCAAAGGCTTTAATTAACCCCGCGCTATCTTTTAACGATAAGATGTACATTGGTTGACCATTTATATTCAGCAGTAAGGGGAAAGTAGCTTCATATCCTTTTTCTTGAACACTTCCTTCAGCAGAACGCATGGCTGAAAATTCTTCTGCCGCTGTAACAGGATACATAGTGGCTTCTTTTGTACGCATATTAACTAGTACGAACCCAATATTAGATTCATCGGAAACAACGGATGTAATACCTGTATATAAATAAATATCATCTTCTAAAGGTAAATAGTTATATCCTTGAGTCGGCTCCGTAACTCCCCTTTTAGCAAATAAAGCGTTCCAAAAGCCGTTAATGTATTTACCGCGCATTTCCAATTGATGCATAATTAACGGTGCGCTATGGACACGGTCAATCCATGTAGGGATTTCATCTAATGAATACAATTGTGTCTCCCCTGTCATCGCGTTCAGGACGACAACGCCATTGGCTTCGGGTTCACGAATAAAGAAATTACGTGTATAAGTCGTCGCAATATAATAAGGATTGCCCTCATCATCCACTTCGAAACTCGGCTCACCAAAAATATAAAATGGATAATTAAAACGTAATTTCCTTGGTACATAGCGGAAAAACTTATCGGAGTAACTATATTTAATCGGTTCTTTAGGTGTTTCAACGGTTACATCCCCTGATACCATATCCACCTTTAAGTAATGGGGTAATCCTGTTCTAAAGTTGTTCACCCATTTGAAAAATCCGGCGTACTCTAAGGGCGTTACTCGGTAAGGCTGGCTAGAAATATTGATTTGCGTATAGTCAGACGCAGCCACAAACTGAGAGACTAAATCAGTTAAAGCACCTAATTTTCGGTCTCCTAGTCGTTGAGCTGTATCGCGGTCAATTAAAGGAATTTCGTGAACATTACTTTCTTTAAAGTCCTTTTGAAAATCCTTTTGGGTGACTTGAATCATTTGACTATATTGTTTTGAAAAGAAAACCGGGGATAAAATGCTGTAGCTTAGACCTCCGATAACTAGGACTGCTAAAGGAATCATCAGCAAACGTCGATACTTTTTCGAACGGATAATGACATCATATTTGACTTCGTCCATGCCATCGGCAATGCTTTCAAATAAAATCAATCCGACAAGACCTATTAAAGCAAAACTCCAAAATTCTAAGGAAGCATAATGAATAGGCGGCAACATAATGTAATAGTAAACTAACATTATAATGAGCCAGATTATATATAAGACTAAACGGCTTTTCTTTGTTCGCTTAAACAAGCGATTATTTTTAATAGAATGGGTTACATCTTTCATTTCAACACTCCTTTTCGTTAAATTAATTATATCATTTCCGGTTTTATGCTGCTATTAGCAAAAAAAGACTTCGAAGTAGCCATTAAACTACTTCAAAGTCTCTATTTCATTTATTTTGATCAATTAACTCAGTTAACTGATTGACAAAATAATTTTCTTGTTCAGTTGTAAACTTTCCAGGACCTTTGATGCGCCCTTTTTGTCTTCTTTTTCTCTTTTTCTTTCTTTCATGCTGATGAATGTGACGCTGCATTAAAAGTTGGTCAATTTGTTGTACTGTGTAGATCATACCTGTATGATGAATTGCTTTAGCTTTTTTAGCTAATACTAAACTCGCCAAACCATAATCTTGGGTAATAACAATATCGCTTGGTTGAACCATTTGTAATAAGTGGTAATCCACCGCATCAAATCCCGCATCAATAATAATCGTTTCGACCAACGGGTCATTAATTTCTTGATAATGATCATAAGTTGTAACGATAGTTATAGGAATTTGCTTGTCTTTGGCTACTTGAGTCGCCGCTTGCTTAACAGGACAACCATCACCATCAATCAAAAGACGCAAATCATTATTCACCTACCGGATGGTAACGCTCTACAATCGGTTTAAGTAAAAAGTATAAAACAGGTACTAAAATCGACGTCGCCACCGCGTTAATTGTTCCAGCTGTTAAACCACTAAAGGCATAAATTGCTGCTGCTTTAACAGTCATTTGCGAAACAATAATAGCCGTCAACCATTGCATCAGAAAAATCATCGCTACTTTTGTTACTCCAGCAACAACCCCTAAAGTCGCAATGGCAGGTACTGTGTCTCTTTTGCGAAAGACATTTTGGTAAACTCCTTGCATAACTAAAAGTGTTACGAGAGATTCAATAATCACTTTAGGAATACTTGTATAATACCCTGCAATAATATCAAAAATGACTAAGCCACCAATACCAGCAATCGATCCTCGTCTAAAGCCCATTAATAAAATGGAGAGTGCAACTAATGCATTCCCTGGATGAATAAAATGATTGTTTGGGCTTGGAATAGGTATTCGAATATAAAGAACCGATAAAGCCACTAATGCAGCATATAAAGCCATTTCGATTAAAGGAAAGGTTGAGTTATAAGACTTCTTCATAGGATCCAGTCCCTTCAATATTTAATTAGTGCTCAGCTTCTTTGTAAGGAACGTAAGTTAATCCTAAAGAGTCAGCAGCTGCTTCGTTCGTTAACTGTCCTTTAACAATATCGATACCTGATTCAATCATTGGGTCATTAATCGCTGCTTGTTCTAAACCTACTTCAGCAATTTCTAAAGCAAATGGACCTGTGATGTTTTCTAAAGCAGCAGATGATGTTCTTGGGACTGCTCCTGGCATGTTTGGTACAGCGTAGTGTAACACGCCGAATTTTTCGATGATTGGTTCATCGTGGCTTGTTGCACGGTCATTTGATTCGAAGATACCACCTTGGTCCACTGCAATATCAACAATAACAGAACCTGGTGCCATTTGTTTAACCGTTTCGTTTTTAACTAAAACTGGCGCTTTAGAGCCTGGAATTAACACCGCTCCAATAACGATATCAGCTTTCTTGACGTAAGTATCAATGTTTTCTGGCGTTGACTCTACCACTTCGAAGTTTGGATATTGTTCTTTTAGTTGGGCTAGACGATCTTTGTTAACGTCTAAAACTGTTACGTTTGCACCTAAAGCATCAGCTTTTGCTGCAGCGTTTTCACCAACAACGCCCCCACCAATAACTGTTACTTGACCTGGATCAGTTCCTGGGACACCACCTAATAGTAGCCCTTTACCACCAAAGTTTCTTTCTAAAAAGTGCATACCAATTTGAATAGACATACGACCTGCTACTTGGCTCATTGGAGTTAAGGCAGGAAGAGAGCCGTCCTCTGCTTTAATTGACTCATAAGCAACAGCAGTTGCGCCACTATCAACTAATGCTTTAGTTAATTCAGGTTCAGCTGCTAAGTGGAAGTAAGCAAAGATAATTAAACCTTCTTTGAAGTATTTGTACTCTGCTGGTTGTGGTTCTTTTACTTTCATAACCATTTCTACATCCCAAGCTTCGTCAGTAGAACCAATGGTTGCTCCTGCTTCTTTATATAAATCGTCAGAAAAACGTGTTCCTTCACCTGCGTGAGTTTCAACGACGACTTCGTGACCTGCATCAACTAGTTTTTTAACTAGCTCTGGAGATGCTGCGACACGGAATTCTTTGTTTTTAGTTTCTTTAACAATACCAATTTTCACTGTTGATAACTCCTTTTCTTAAGACAATAAAACAATTACTAAAAAAAGAATAACATTTTTTTAGCCTAGATAAAACTAAAAGGCTCGAATTTTCGAACCTTTTTTTAAATTAATCGATATATTGATCAATGATAGCGCTTAAACGATTCTCATCATGAAAACCAACCAACTTTTCTTTCACTTCGCCATCTTTCATAACTAGTAAAGTTGGAATACTCATAATACCAAATTTTTGTGGGACGGCTTGTTCTTCGTCAACGTTCATCTTTAAAAAATCCACGCGACCATCATATTGATCAGATAATGATTCAATAACTGGCGTTTGCATACGACATGGTCCGCACCATGGAGCCCAAAAATCGACTACTACGACGCCTTCTTTTGTTTCTGCCTCAAAAACACTATCAGTAATATCTTTTAACATGTTCTTCACTCCTTTAGTTTGTTCACTCTATATTTTATCATATTTAGCGTTTTAACAACATGATTGTGCTTTTACTTAAAGACAACTACTGTGGATCCATCGCCACCCGCATTAGGATGAGAGTAGGCATAGGAATCTACTTGTGGGTGACGTTTCAAATATTGATGAACCCCTTGCCTTAAGGCTCCTGTTCCTTTTCCGTGAATAATAGTTACTTGAGGATGATGGGATAATAAGGCAGAATCAATATACTGGTCAAGTCGGTTCATCGCTTGTTCGTAACGTTCACCGCGCAAATCTAAACTAGTTGGTGCTTTAGGTCCTGCACTTCGTTGCACGTTGACTCTAACAGCTGGAGTATCATCTTGTTGGTCTTTTAAAGGTTTTAAATCTTTTTCTTTAACTGTTAATTTCAAAATCCCCATTTGAACGACATATTCTTTATTTTTAGCATCTGCTTCAATAATCGTTCCTCTTTGACCGTAAGTTAATACTTCAACATCATCGCCAACTTTTATTTGTTTTTTCTTTTTAGCCCGTTTTAAGACGCGATTTTTTTGAAGAGGTTCGGGTTGTTTTAACTTATTTAAAGCAGTCCGTTTATCAATTAGAACGTGCTCTTTAATTGTATTGTTTTCGCCTTGTTCTAATTGTAAGTCGCGAATTTCTTGAATAATCTTTTCAGCGTCTTCTTTAGCTTTTTCAACGACTTTATTTGCTTCTTGTCTAGCTCGGTCCATTAATTGATCTTTCGTTGTTTGATAGCGATTAAATTCTCGTCTTAAATCACGAAGTAACTCGTCAGCTTTGTTTAATTGCTCCTGGGCTTGGTATTCAGTTTCTTCAGCTTTACGACGTTGATGCTCTAAGTTAGCGACCATTTCATTCATCGATTGACTTTCGACAGTGATTCCTTGGCGAGCCATTTGTAAAATATCATCTCGTAATCCTAAACGTTGAGAAATCTCAATCGCATTGGATCGTCCAGGAACGCCGATCAATAATCGATAGGTTGGCGAGAGTGTATCTTGGTCAAATTCCATACTGGCATTAATCGTCCCCGGCGCTTCGTGGGCGTACACCTTTAATTCAGGATAATGGGTCGTTGCCATGACTGTTGCTCCAACTTTTCGAATATATTCTAAAATTCCCATGGCTAAAGCGGCCCCTTCTTGAGGATCCGTCCCTGAACCTAATTCGTCAAATAGTAATAAAGAGCGATGAGTAAAGGAATTAATCATTTCAACAATATTTGTCATATGAGAAGAGAAAGTACTTAAACTTTGCTCAATGGATTGTTCATCGCCAATATCAGCGTAAACTCCATCAAAAATACCTAATTGACTACGCTCTTTAGCGGGGATATGCAGACCGGACTGTCCCATTAATTGCAGTAAGCCGAGCGTTTTTAAAAGAATCGTCTTTCCTCCGGTGTTAGGTCCGGTAATAATTAAAGCGTAGTAATTTTCGCCGAGTAAAATATCATTGGGTACACTTTGTTTGCGATCAATGAGTGGATGATGGGCTTGCCATAAAGCAATTCGGTTATCTTCATTAAAATAAGGTCTTGTCGCGTTTGTTTCTTTGGCGTATTTCGCTCGTGCTTGAATAAAGTCTAATTGTGCAATAAATGTTTCATTTAACCTTAGTTCACTTACATGAGGCATTAATTGTTGAGATAATTCAAATAAAATTCGCTCAATCTCACGACGTTCTTGAATGGCTAATTCTGATAACTTGTTATTTAATTGAACGACGGCTTGAGGTTCAATAAACAATGTCTGTCCTGTTCCACTTTCATCATGAACGGTCCCTTTAAAGCTCGCGCGGTACGTTGCTTTAACGGGCAACACGTAGCGTTGGTTACGAATGGTAATTAATTTATCACTTAATTGTTCGCTTTGACGCTTAATAAGATCATTCAAAATTTTTCGAGCTTGAGTTTCTGATTGGTCTTGTTGTCTACGAATCGAAGATAACTTAGACGAAGCACTTGTCTTAACACTCCCGTCATCTTCTAAAGCGTTCGTTAGCGCACTAATAATATGAGGAATATCAATCATCTGGTCAGCCCAATAGGATAATTGGGGATACCACTTCTCCTCTTCTGCTTGGTTCTTAAAGAAGCGAACAGTTTCTCGGCAAGAGACTAATAAGTGTTTGATCATATTAAGCTCTTTACCATTGAGTCCTGCGCCTAATTCAAGGCGTTTAAAAGCTTCTTCTAAGTGCCCTAAAGTAACAATTGGAATATGATAAGAACGTTGCAGTAACTCTAGAGATTGGTCTGTTTCTTGTTGCCAAGTAATTAATGTATCTAAATCATCACTTGGTGTGAGCTGTCGTACTTTTTGTTGTCCGGCTTTTGTTTGTGTTAGTGTTTCAATGTGTTCAATAATTTTATCAAACTCAAGGGTGACATAAATTTTCGGATAAGTTGAAATAGTAATCACTCTTTTCTAGCGTATTAATTAAAAGGATTAAACTGGAACCATGCTTGTTGTGCCCATTCAGATAAAATAGGGGTGGAAGAAACAATTCTAAAAGCGATTGGGTTATTGACAAATTGTTGTTGGATCCATTCAATAGGAATAAGCGATAAGATAAATAATCCAACGAAAATAAACGTGAAGGTTATCAATAAATTAACAAATCCCCCACCTAGTCGGTTAACGTAATGAAACCCTTCAAAGTAACTTAGCGGACGAAGGGCGGCTAAAACAAATTGTGTCAGTAGCCAACCTATGAAAAAGACTAAGACAAACGAAATCGCTCGGTAAAACGCTTCATCAACTTGAAAGCTCGCTTGTTGGTTATAAAGCGCTAAATCACTTGTACGTTGAACAGAAGGAAAGGGAACAATCATTTCAAGATAAGGGGTTAGTTTTTGAGCAAAACTACTAGCAAATAACGTCGTCAAACTAAAGCTTGCGACTTTAACTACTTGTAAAACTAACCCTTTTCGGTAACCTACATAAAAGCTATATAGTAATATAATTAGAATAATAAAAGTAAGCATAAATTCTCCTATTCTTTAGGCTGTTGTTGTTTGATGAAAGGAATGTCGTACTCTTCATCAATCGGATCAGGAATCTTTCGCTCATAAGGTACTTTTGGCTGTTCTTTTAATCGTTTAATTTCCTGTTCTAATTCGATAATTTTTGCTTCTTGTGTTAATTGATCAGATACAGCATTGACAGCCATCAATAAACTCTGGTCCATAATCGACAGTGTCGGATCAATTTGAGAGAGTTGGTCTAGTTGTTGGTTAACTAAATCAACTACTGCAGACATGTGATCTGGTGACTTATTCCCTTTAATGGTATAATGCTTGTTAGCAATTTTTGCATCAAAATATTGTGTATTAGACATATCGATCCTCCTTGTTTGGAAAACATCTTACAAGTTATTTTAACAAAATTTCAGCAAAAATACATCCGCCCAAGGCATGAGGGCAAAAAGGAGCGACTTAAATGAGTTATATTACACTAAACATGTCACCTCAACAAATAGAAACCCTTCACCGTCATTATCAAAACCAACTAATTAAACCGGTCCCTCACAGTCTTTTCCGGGTTAAGACAACTAATGGCGTCACGATTACTGCTTACAAAAGTGGTAAAGTGCTATTTCAAGGTAACAAAGCAATCCAAGAAGCCAGCCAGTGGGAACAAGTTTCGTCTGTCTCCACACCTTCTTCAAAATCCAATCCAAAAGCTAAGCTAAGTCCCCAAGAGTTACCGGCCAACTTTTCATCATGGACTATTATTGGCAGTGATGAAGTTGGAAATGGTAGCTATTTTGGTCCTTTAACTGTGTGCGCTGTTTATTTAGATAGGCCTTTAATTAAAAAGGCTCAATTATTAGGGGCTAAAGACTCTAAGCAACTAACAGATCAGCGGATTCGCCAAATTGCCGCCCAACTTAAACAAGATATCCCTTATGCTCTAACTATTTGTACGCCAACAGAGTATAATCAACTGAACCAAACTCTTAACGCCAACGCAATGAAAGTTCATTTGCATAACTTAACGATTCAGCAACTTTACCAAAAATTATCTAAAGACCAAAAAGATTCATTGCAAGCGGTCTTTATTGATGAATTCACTTCACCTAAACGTTACAAAGAATACTTAAAAAAAGAAACAAATCCTTATCAAGGTAAAATGTTATTCGCTAGACAAGGAGAAGGAAAACATTTAGCAGTGGCTTGTGCATCAATTATCGCCCGAGAGGCTTTTTTAACTTCTTTAGAAGAACTAGGAAAACCTTACGGTTTAACTCTTCCTTCTGGGGCAGGTGCTAATGTAGACCGAATCGGACGTCAACTTGTTAAAGATTATGGCCGTCATATGTTACCTTCCGTGGCCAAAATGCACTTTGCTAATACAAATAAAATTACTTAGAAAAATCTCCTTTACCCACAGCGGGATAAAGGAGATTTTTTAAAGTTGATATTCTTGGGCAATAATGTTTAAACTGTTCATTCGTTGTTTAATACCCGGAGCCAATAAACATAAGAGCACTTCGTCTGTCTTAAAGTAATCAATCCATTGATCTAATTTTTCTTTTAATTGTTGGCGACTCGCAACGAAGACTCGGTGCTCTTGAGCTTTAATGCGTTCCTTTTGTTCCGTTGTCAGCGGATAGTCACGAGCGGTAGCTACGCTTGGAATGCGTTTGAAATGACTAAAATCATCTTGACCAAGAAGCCATAAATGAATGGCTTTTCCTAATTCTTCTGCTTCTTTTTCTGTTTCTCCGATGGCTGCAAAAACAGCCACCATTGTCCCTTTAGGTAGCTTAGACGAATTAGGAACGAATTGATCATTATAAGCTTGAAGTGCTTCTTTTCCTACTTCAAAGCGATCCCCTGGAATCCCTGGAAAAAGGCCGTAACAATACTTGACTCCCGATTGAGCAGCATACTCTGCATTACGAACACTCGTACTTAACATCCATATTTCCGGAGACTCTTCCACGACGGGGCGAGCAGTTAATTCTTTAAACCGGAAATCTTCTGGCATTTGAGGGTACAAATAAGCTTTTAAATCTTCGATCGCTGATTGGTAACTTCGTTTATCTTTTCCTTCGTTTAACGCTTCATTGACCCACTTTGTTCCAACCGTATTCCCCACGCCTAAATCAATCCGACCTCGGTGAGTGGCTTGGAGTAAACGAATATTTTCAGCGACTTTATAAGAACTATAATGAGGAATCATGACCCCACCAGAACCTATTTTAATGTGCTCAGTATGATCCGCGATATGCATCATTAATAACTCAGGACTGCTACTAGCAAAAGCAGGAACATCATGATGTTCTGCGACCCAAAACCGTTTAAAACCTAATTGCTCCGCATGACGAGCGAGGGCGACGGTATTTTGAATAGCATCATAACTTGTCTCACCTTCATCAATTTGAGCATAATCTAAAATACTAAATTGAACCATTTAACTTTCGTCCTTTGAATTATAATTGCTCGATAAGGTGCGCATTTCATCTCGAGTCTTTTTAGATAAAGCGCCTCCTAAATCCATCATATAAACAATATCTTTAAACGCTGCTTCGGGAATTGCTAAGTCGATCCGCTTTTCTTCAGTTAAAGATAAATCAATCTTATCTTCTTGACCCTCTTTTAACTTCGTTACAAAATCAGGTTCCGTCACAAAGGGTGCGGACATGCCGATAAAATCAGCGAACTGCAAGGCTTCCAATGCTTTTTGGGGTGAATTAATTCCGCCTGTTGCCATAATCGGTAAACGACCTTTAAAGTGTTCGTAAACCACCTCATTCATGTAACGACCTTCATGTTTAGCTGAGCGAATTTTTTGTAAGTAAATATTTTTGCCCCAACTTGCGGTAGCGTAATAGTCAATTTGGGCAATATCTAATATTTCATCTACAAACTGGTTAAATTCTTCAACTGAATAACCAATCTCGCTTCCTCTTGCTTCTTCAGGAGTGCCTCTAAAACCTAAAATAAACGTATCCGGTGCACCTTCTTCTTCAATGGCTTCTCGGACTGCTTTAAAGATTTCTAATCCCAAACGAGCACGGTTTTCGAAGCTTTCACCGCCGTATTCATCCGTTCGCTTATTGGAAAAAGGTGAAAAGAATTGTTGAATTAATAAACGTTGGGCGACGGACACTTCTACTCCGTCAAATCCTGCTTTAATAGCACGTTTTGTAGCGTCTTTATATTGTTGGATAATTTGATTAATTTTACGCTTGGACATCGGATAAACTTTATGAGGAAATGGCGTATTAAGTTCCATCTCACTGGGTCCGAATACTAACCCGTAGTCTCTTCTTGCGATATCAGCAAATTGACCGGCGTGAGTCAACTGTAAAATAGCTTTATTTCCTTGAGATTTCATCGCTTGAGCTAATTGAGTCAAACCTGGAATTTGGCGGTCATCATAAGCCGCAATACCATATTCAAACAACTGCCCAAAAGGCTCAATATAAGCAGCTCCCGTTACTTGCATGCCTGCAGATCCTGCTCGACGTTTAGCATAATCAATTTCATCTTGAGTCACATACCCTTCTAACGTAGAAGCGTTAATAACAATGGGTGACAACACAAAACGATTAGCTAACTCCACTCCATTAGGTAACGTCAGGGGTTCAAACAATGGTTGATATATTGGATTCATCGATCGGTATCCTTTCTTTAATTACTCAACTAATAATTGGACTAATTCATCAGCCGTCACGTAGCCAAAGTATTCATTCAATTGAATTGAGTGTAACGCTTTGGCCAGGTCTTCTTCTTTTAGTCGTTGACCCGTTAATAATGTTTCCACATCTTTAATATCTTCACTTCCGAAAAAGTCGCCATAAATTTTAATATGCCTAATACGTCCTTTATCGACATTTAAATGAATTTCAACAAGACCTCCGGGAAACTTACGATGCTTTACTTGTTCATAAACGGGATCTTGTCCATAGTTCCATTGCCAATTTTGATATTTATCTTCGCAAGCTTGATCAATAACTGCCCAATCGTCTTTGCTTAATTGATAAACTGGTGCTTCTTCTAAATGGTCGACACCTAGTATACGACACGTAATTAAATCCACAATTTCTTGATGGGTTAAATCTTGGTATTCAGGCGCTAAAAATTCTCGAATACCACGAACCCGTTTACGAATGGAATCAATCCCTTTTGATGTGATCTTTTGGTTATCTGGAGTTAAGACTTGCCCTAAAGTGTCGTAATCAACATCGATTAAAACGGAATACCCGGCATGAACTTTACCTTTAACTTTGCGCATGGCAGCGCCTGATATTTTATATCCATCCACTTCTAAGTCATTGCGTCCTGCCATTTTAACGTCTTTTACCCCAAGTACTTTTAGCACTTCAATAACTGGCTCATATAGTTTAGCGTAATCAGCATACATTGAAGTATCTTTAAAGATGTAACAAAAAGCAGGCGAACCTTCATCAATATATAATGCCCCGCCCCCGGTATCACGTCTTGAGATTTTAATGTCATGAGCTTTAGCGAAGGCTAAGTCAATTTCTTTTTTAGTATTTTGATAACGACCGATTTGAACTTTCGGCTCACTTAAATAAGGGAAAATAAGATCATCATCCACATCTAAATGGTGGATAATATAATCTTGCATCGCCATATCTACCCCAGCATCATAAAAATATTCGCCGTTTCGTTTGTTTTGGATTAATTTCATTCGGTCACGACCTTTCGTTTATCATTACTAAATCTGCTAAAATTGCTTGAATATCTTCTTTCAACCAAGAAGTCCGTTCCTTAATTTGAGGGTCTAAAGCGTAATTTCGTTGATTAAGCGTCACGTATTGCGTTTTTGGATGTGCTTTCACCCACTGTTGGAAGGGACGTTTAATATATTGAGGAGTAGTAAACCCTACCCCAATTTCTAAAAATAAAAGCTTTTTGTCTTCATGATCTTTTAAAAACTGCTCGTATTTAAATCGCTGTCTGGCGAACTGATCGTCTTCCACCATGCCTCGCACTGCGTCGCGTTTATTCATTTCTAACGGCGCTTGGCACTTAGGACAATAAGGAATTAAATCTTGAGGGATGAGTAAATTTTCTTGTTCATCGACCATTTGCCACATTAATGCTTCATCTTCATAAAGAGTATTATGACACTGCTTGGAGCACTGCATTTTGCCGTATTCTCCTTGCATTTGGAAGATACGGTCCATATCGTAATCGTTGAATCGGTATCTATTATCCGCATTAGTCGTTAAAATAAAATAGTTTTTATCTTTTAATAAGGTACTTAATTGTTGATAAATGATTAAAGGGTTTGTGTTAAAATAATTCAATAAAATAAACTTGCTTTCAAACGCCCAATACGTTTGCCAGGTAGGAAAATTATAAAGAGCAGCGTGTAACATATCTAAAAAACCATATTCATCAATAAACGCTTTAAAGTTTTCTTCAAAACGAGGCCCGTGGTATGTAAAACCGCCGGCAGCCGACATGCCTGCACCTGTTCCTACGACAATCCCGTCTGCTTCTTGCATTAAGTTATACAGTTGTTGGATGCGCTCTTCATAATGCTCGCTATTAATTCTATTCCAATGAGTCATAAGGTTGCTCCTCTAATAATCTTTGATAAATTGATTGGTCTTCATCGCTATAAACACAAAAGATCACTTGAAGATCACTTTGTGTGTGCTTTAAATAATGGCAAACTGTTTCGTAAGCTACTTGAGCAGCAAGTTCTTTAGGATAACCAAATTGACCGGTAGAAATACTACAAAAAGCAAGACTTTTCAACCCTAGTTCATCTGCCTTTTTTAAGCAAGATCGATAACATTTTTGTAGCTGATGTTTTTTAATTTCGTTGACTTCACCTGTAATAATCGGTCCAACGGTATGAATAACATATTCACAGGGTAAATTATACCCTGGAGTGACGCGTGCTTTCCCGACAGGTTCTTTGCGCCCTTGTTCTTTCATCTCTTCAAACAACCGCAAACGCATTCGAACACCTGCGTAAGTATGGATTTGATTATCTATACAATGATGATTAGGTATAAAACATCCGAGCATCTCACTGTTGGCAGCGTTTACAATTCCGTCAACACTTAAATGGGTAATATCTCCTTGCCAAAGATATAAAGGTTTATAATCAGTGGATAAATCGTTCAAGGAAACGGTTGACACTTCTGTTCTTAATTCTTTTAACAAAGCATCTTCATTAGCTAAATAGTCACTACTTATATCAAAAGGTTCACGACGATTAATGAGGCCTCGCCAAATACTCATAAGATCCTTTGTTGTCCACGGCTTTGGTGGTAGCTTAAATTGGTCAGCGGAGGCCACTTCATACCTTAATCCTTGAAGCCGATTCGAGTGTTGATCAACTGGCTTTTGGCTTTCACATTCCTCAAGTAAATAATCAACCATTGAACGCAAGTAAACATCTTTAGGATGCATAAAATCTCCTTTCAAAATAAAAAAGACAACGAGCTTCGTTGTCTTTAAAACTTACTTCTCAAGCGCTTGAAACTCTTCCTCATTAACATTGCTTAATTTTACTAGCCAATTTTCTTCTTCTTTTTCAGAGTTTAATAAACTTGGATTATCAACCGCTGCTTTATTCACTTCGATAATATCGCCTGCAATCGGTGAATCCAGTTCAAGCACTGACTTAGCTGCTTCAAGGTTAACTAGCGTGTCGCCTTCTTCAAGATGGGATTCTTGAGTAAAATCAACAAATCCTACCGTCCCTAAATCATCTTGTAATTCAGGAGTCATTGATAAGGTGTAGATATCATCTTGTTTAGTAATAAATAAAAAGTTTGCGCGTTTTTGCATAATCATTACTCCTTTGATCTAATTTGATTTTAGTATAACGAGAGAGTGCGATCAGTGTCAACTGAGTTGCTTAATTTTGTAGAGTTATCTATTATTTTGTTGAAAATGCTAAATAAAAGAGGCTGTGACATAAGTCGACAGTTTCTTTAGAAAAATAACCCCGTCAAAACATTTATTCATCATGTTTTGACGGGGTTTTGGTATAATTAAGTATCGAATTGAATGAATAAAAAAGGCAGGAGACCACAACCTCCTGCCTAAGACAATCCAGAAAGGACTATCTCTAATGAACGGACTTAAGTATACCACATCTTCTCCCGAAATCATAGTCTCTGTTAACTTTTCACTCCCTCAAGACCACATTGCTCGAGTCATTCATGACTTTGTTGAATCGCTTAACATTCCAGAAACTTCCGGGTTTGGCCGTCCCATCGAATACGACGCA
>NZ_FNEL01000018.1 GCF_900100125.1 Dolosicoccus paucivorans
TTTTTTTATGTTTTCGTGTCACATATGTATGATACCCTTACATTTTTTAAAAAAACTTAAAATATAGGAAATTACTATGGGATCATACTTAAAGAGAAATGAATAATTTAAACCACAATTTTTGATTTCATATAGCGTGCTTGCTATGATTAACTTACGACATATACTAGGAGGATACTATGTTAAATTTAGCAACAATTGGTACGTCATGGATTACAGAACAGTTCATTGAAGCGTGCGAATTATCAACGGAATATAAATTACAAGCGATTTATTCTCGAACAAAAGAAAAAGCAGACCAATGGGCCGATAAACATGGCGCAAAATACGGAACCGATAATTTAGACCAACTTTTTTCTGATGAAGCCATCGATGTAGTTTACATCGCAAGTCCTAACAGCTTGCACTTTGAACACGTCATGGGCGCTTTAAATGGCGATAAACATGTCATTGTTGAAAAACCAGCTTTTAGTACCCCTGAACTGGCCGTTGAAGCTTACCGATTAGCAGAGGATAAAGGGCTTTATTTATTTGAAGCGGCGCGTCATATCCACACTAAAAATTATGCTTGTTTGCGTCAACTCTTCGAAGAAAAGAAAAAAGAAGCGTCTTACCCATTTTTAGGAGCGAATCTTCATATTGGACAATATTCTTCTAAATACGACGCCTATCAACAAGCACTTAAAGAAGGCACTGCGGTACCGAATGTATTTAATCCTATCTTTGAAGCAGGCTCTTTAATGGATATCGGCGTTTATCCTTTATACGTTGCGTTAGATTTATATGGTGAACCTCACAAAGTCAGTTATCATCCGGTTAAAGGTCCAAATGGGATCGATTTAGCAGGGCACGTAATTTTAGACTATATTGACCACCAAGTGACTATTTTTACTTCTAAAGCTGTGCACTCTAGATTACAAAGTGAGTTTTATTTTGATAATGAAACGATTCAAGTCAATAATATTACCGATTTGGATCGGGTGAGTGTTTATGCACCAGGCCAAGAGCCGACGGTTATTGCACAATACTCAACGGAAAATCCATTGCTAGATGAAGCGGTGCACTTTGCTACGATTATTAATCAAAAAGATCAAGCAACCTACCAGCGTCTAAAAGAGTTAAGCTTACTCGTTGCACGAGTGTTAGATGAATTGAAGCCTCATTAAGCGAATCAACCTTCTTGTTCAAACAGGAAGGTTGATTGTTTTTAAGGAAGAATTTTAGAATTCTTTAAAATCGTTCTCAACCTGTTTCTCACCTTCATAATGTGATATGATTGTAAAAGATTTAAAGAGGAGTGATTGGTATGTCAGCCACATTTAATGGGCTATTTATTTTGTTTATTCGAATAATGGTGGTTGCATTGACTTACCAAGTTATTGCTAAAATTCATTGGCAAAAACTCTTTACAAAAGCTAACTATTATATGGCTCAATACGTTTGTTTACTTGTCAGTATTGGTTTAGGACATATAGTAGGCTCTTTTTTTGTTGAAATCATTCAACTGATGCAAGCTATCTTATTAGCTCAACTTACATAATATTATTTTCGTAAACTAAAGGGGTCGAAATTATTCATGGAAGAAATTATTGTTCAAGGTGGTAGACAGCTTGAAGGGGTCGTTAAAGTAGAAGGGGCAAAAAATGCGGTTCTTCCTATTTTAGCAGCAACCATTCTAGCTGAAGAAGGTCAAGTTGAATTGACAAATGTGCCGGTTTTATCAGACGTAGAAACGTTAAACGAACTGCTCAATACGATTCAAGTTAAAACAGTATTCGATCAATATGAAAACACATTGACAGTCGATGCAACAGGGGACGTTTTAACGATCGCTGATTATGATTTTGTTAGTAAAATGCGTGCGTCCATTGTTGTGATGGGACCACTTCTAGCTCGTTTTGGCCACGCTAAAGTAGCGATGCCTGGTGGATGTGCGATTGGAAGCCGTCCGATTGATTTACATTTAAAAGGATTCGAAGCACTAGGGGCAACGATTACAAGAGCCGATGGGTATGTCGAAGCTAAGGCCGACAAATTAGTAGGAACAAAGATCTACTTAGATTTTCCAAGTGTTGGAGCGACAGAAAATATTATTATGGCAGCTGTACTAGCAGAAGGAACCACCATTTTAGAAAACGTGGCTCGCGAGCCAGAGATTGTTGATTTGGCTAACCTTTTAAATCGAATGGGAGCTCAAGTTATTGGAGCTGGAACCGAGACGATTAAAATTACTGGAGTGGATCGTTTACACGGCGCAAAACATCATGTCATTTCAGATCGCATTGAAGCAGGAACATTTATGGTAGCAGCGGCGATTACTCAAGGCGACGTATTAGTTGAAGGAGCGATTGCTGAACATAACCGCCCCTTAATTAGTAAGTTACGCGAAATGGGTGTTACAATTGATGAGTACGATCAAGGTGTTCGTGTTAGAGGTCCAAAGGAGTTAAAGCCGACAGACATTAAAACATTACCTTATCCAGGATTCCCAACAGATATGCAAGCTCAAGTGACCATCGCTCAACTCTTAGCTAACGGTACGAGCTCTCTAACCGAAACGGTCTTTGAAAATCGCTTTATGCACTTTGACGAGTTACGTCGCATGGGAGCGGACTTTACGACTGAACGCCAAACAGTATTAATGTATGGTCCGGCTAAATTAAGTGGAGCCCGTGTCAAAGCAACCGATTTAAGAGCGGCCGCAGCGCTTATTTTAGCCGGGCTACGCGCTGAGGGAACCACTCGAGTTTCTGAATTAGTTTATTTAGACCGAGGCTACTATCGATTCCATCAAAAGTTAAAAGCGCTTGGAGCTAATATTAAACGCGAAAAAACAGAAGAAGTAGAGTAACTTTAAACAGATCAATCATTAAAAAAGAAAAGGAGGGGTTACATTGGCACGAGATATTGGTATTGATTTAGGTACTGCGAATATTTTAATTCACTATAAAGGACGCGGAATTGTTTTGAATGAACCGGCTGTTATTGCTTTAGACAAACAAACAAAAGATGTCATCGCTTATGGGAAAGAAGCCTACCACCTTATTGGTAGAACCCCTCCGTCGATTGAAGTCATTCATCCATTAAAACATGGAATTATTGAAAACTTTAATTTAACCGAAACCTTGCTTGTTTTATTTTTAAATCAGTTACAGTTAAGCCGTTGGTTTAGAAAGCCTAATTTACTGATTAGTTATCCAAGTAATGTTAGTGAAGTTGCTTTAGTCTCTCTCGTTGAAGCGGCTGAAAAAGCTAGTGGTGCTAGAGTTTACACCCAACCTGAAGCATTAGTAGCGGCGATTGGTGCGGGGATGGATATTAAAGAGCCAAAAGCTCAAATGATTATTGATATTGGTGGTGGCACAACAGACTTAGCGATCTTATCTAAAGGAGAAGTCATTGCTTGTGAGTCACTAGCCATCGCTGGAGATACTTTTGATGAAGCAATTATTCAATATTTGAAAAAAGAACATCACTTATTGGTCGGCCCTCAAAGTGCCGAACAATTGAAGATGACAACTGTCAGTGCATTATGGCAAGAAAAAGGACCTAAACAAGGAACCATTAAAGGAAGGGACTTATCAACAGGGATGCCCCAGGCTTTGTCAATCGATTCAAATGATTTGTTGACCTGTTTATTACCTTTATTTGAGCGAATTGTTTTTATGGCTAGACAATTGATTCAAGACTTACCTCCAGAGATCGCCTCGGATATTGTAGACCAAGGGATCATGTTAAGTGGTGGAGGAGCTTTAATTGATGGGATGGATGAGTATTTATCAAGACAACTAAGTATTAGTGTCATTCAAGCAGACAATCCATTAACTTGTGTAGCGATTGGAACAGGCATGTTGTTAGAATATATGAACACTAAAGAGTGGGAACAACCTGTCAAAGTTAAAAAGACGTCATTTTGGCAACGGATTAAAGGACTCTTTATTCGACCTAGAAAGGAAGAAGATCAATGAGGACGCAATCAATTATTAAACCTTCTTTTTCTGAGCGGTTTTTACATGGATTAGCCCTTACGATATTGTATATACTGTTACTTGTATTTGCATTGTTTATCGGTTTGTTCATTGGCTTTGTATTGTTTGGCAAAGGGAACTTTTTTGATTTTCTCAATCTTGATACTTGGCGTAATATCATTCACTTTGTCCGCTAAGTTCGTAAAGGGGGCAAGCTCTTGTTGTATTTTTTTCTTACTTTAACACCCATTTTGGTGATGGTAGTCATTGGTATGTTTTTTCAAGATTTTTTAAAACAATGGCCCGCTTACCCAATCTCCATTGCCCAAGTGCTCATTCCTTTATGGCTTGTATTAATTCATATTTGGTCAATTGAAGTTTTAGGCTACAGTTATTGGGCTTTTGTTTTTTGCCCGTTAAGTACTGCTTTAATTATCGATTTGAGAAGGTATTGCCTTAAGGAACGATATTTTACGTTATATAACTATTTTAAGCATGCTACCCATTTAATCTTCGTCTTTTTAACCGCGCAACAACTCTCTTTTATAGTGTTAGGTTGGTTTATGTGGTTTACAAAGCGCCTATGATTGTTCAACTGATGAGTTTTTAGATCATTTTTTTGATGTAAGATCTTATGAGTCGAAATGTCATAGGTCTTTTTAATAAAGGAATAAGTAAAGTGGTAGAAGGGCTTGATATGTGTTAAAATTTAATGGAACGTCTTTATGTGATTAAAGACAATAAGAGTAGTTTAAACTAAACAAAGATGAGGAGGACTTATGGGGTTTAATCATGAAACGGTGCTGTTACATGAGACGATTGATGCATTAAATATTAAGCCTGATGGCGTGTACGTTGATTGTACTTTAGGTGGAGCAGGGCATGCTTTTTATTTATTAAGTCAATTAAATGAAAAGGGCCATTTATATGCATTTGATCAAGATTTAACGGCCATTAAATATGCTAAAAAAACACTTGAGCCTTATGTTGAATCAGGTCAGGTTACTTTTATTCACGATAACTTTCGTAATATAAAACAAGCACTTCAACAGTATGGCGTTGATCAAGTGGATGGTATTTATTATGACCTAGGAGTCTCTTCGCCTCAATTAGATATCGCATCTCGAGGCTTTAGTTATCGTCTAGAAGCTCCATTAGATATGCGAATGGACCAAACTCAATCCCTAACAGCTAAAGAAATAGTAAATGAATGGTCCTATGAACAGCTAGTTCGGATTCTTTACCGCTACGCCGACGAAAGATTTGCTAAACGAATTGCCCGAGCAATTGAAGAAAAGCGTCAAATACAACCGATTGAATTAACGACGGAGCTAGCAGATATTGTGAAAGAAGCGATACCTGCTGCTACAAGACGTACAGGCGGGCACCCGGCAAAGCGGACCTTTCAAGCGATTCGTATAGCGGTTAATGATGAACTAGGTGCCATTGAAACATCTATTGAAGACGGTCTTACCCTTTTAAAACCTAAAGGACGGATGAGTGTCATTTCATTCCACTCATTAGAAGACCGCATTGTCAAACATTTATTTAAAGAAGCAAGTAGTTTGCCGGATATTCCTGCAAATCTACCTATATTACCTCAAGATCATAAAGCAGACTATCGCATGATTACTCGCAAACCTATTGTAGCAACGCAAGAAGAGCTAGATGAAAATAATCGATCTCGTAGTGCAAAACTAAGAGTGATTGAACGACAGTAGGACACCTTAGAAAGGAGTGTTAGATATGATGGATTCTGCTTACAGAAAATACCACACGGTTTCTACAACCAGATCTCGTCATTCTAATACTTTAACTACAAGAATAGCTAAACAAACCACTAGCAAATCTTTTAATTTATTTCGGGTGAAGTTTTCTAAAAAAGAACTCATCTGCTTAATGAGTATGATCGGTGTTGTCGTTTTATTTATCGTAACGAACCTATTATGGGCCGGCGACATTCAAAAAATGGAACGAAGTATCGATGCACTAGAAGCAGATGCGAAAGAACATCAAGTTGAAACAGATGCGATGAATGAAGAGATTATGAAACGAACATCTGCCGATGTATTAGAACAAGCGGCTAAAGAAGCCGGAATGGTTAAAGACTCTTCGCGTATAAAGGAAGTGCCGATGAATGAGTAAACGTTTTTCGCCTGTTAGTAACGCTGAGAAAAGGAAAAATTTAATGAGCTTGCAATGGCTCGTCTATATTGTCAGTATTATTATTATCGCTCGACTCGTCCAAATTGGTGGATTCCACACAGTCGATGGCGTCGATTTAACTCAAAGAGCGGACCAACTAACCCAAAGAAGTAGTGTCGAAGACGTAAAGAGAGGAAGTATCTTTGATGCTTCAAGACAACCTCTAGCAGTCGATACTACTTCTTATTCTATTCATGCATCTTTAGATCCAGATGCCAAAGATTTTGTTAAAGATCCTCAAAAAACCGCCGCTATGTTGAGTAAACATATCGATTTATCTTACGATGAATTATTGGAAATACTATCACAGCCAGATCGATCTCAAGTTGAATTTGGTCCTAAAGGCCAACAACTGACTTATGAGACAAAAAAAGTCATTGAGTCTTATCAATTACCAGGTATTTCTTTTACGCTACAACAAAAAAGGCTCCATAATTATCCTCATTTTGCTTCCCATCTATTAGGGATTGTTAAGCGTGATGAAGGGGGAACTAGAAGAGGAGACTCGGGGATTGAAGAAGCTTATGATGATATTTTGGGTGGCCGAGTTGAAGGGGACAGTCAAGATATTTATTTAACCTTAGATCGTCAATACCAATTGCCCCTTGAAGATGTTTTACAAGAGAACTTTGAACGCTATCATCCGCGTTCTATTGTCGGTTATTTAGTGGATGCTAAGACAGGAAAGCTTCTAGCTGCTGGTCAACGACCTACTTTTAATTTAGATACTTTAGAAGGATTAGAAGATGAATGGAAAAGTTTACTTGTAGGTAACGCCTATGAACCGGGATCAACGATTAAGTCGTTAGTTATGGGAGTAGCTCTTCAAGATCAAGTGATCCGCTTAAATGACAAATTTGAATCAGGATCGGTTCGAGTTTATGATCAAATTGTTAAAGATTATCAAGAAACAGGTTGGGGGACCATTACTTATAAAGACGGTTTTGCTCATTCAAGTAACGTAGCAATGGTGAATATTGTTGAAAAAATGGGTCCGGATCGCTGGGTGGAAATTCTTGAAAACTTTGGTTTTGGACAAGGAACTGGAAGTCGTTTATCTGATGAAATTGATGGGATGCTAAGTTTTGATAACCCCGTTTCCAAAGTAATGTCAGGATTTGGTCAAGGCTTTTTAGCAACGCCGATGCAACTGATCCAAGCTTTTTCTAGTATAGGAAATGGCGGTCAAATGTTGAAAATTCAATATATTGATTCAATTGGCCAGCCTAATAAAGCGACCTATCAACCTGTTATTTTAGGCGAGCCGTTTTCTCCTGAAGTGGCTAGACAAGTATTAGAACTAATGGTTCATGCGGTAGAGATGCCAGGCGGAACAGCTAGTAACTTTAACCACCCTCAAGTTAAAGTGGCCGCCAAAACAGGAACAGCTGAAATTGCTGATGAAGAAGGTACAGGTTATTTAACCGGAAGAAATGAGTATTACTTTTCGGTTATCTCATTCTTTCCAGCGGACAATCCTCAATATATGCTTTATTTAGCCATTGAACGTCCACAAACAGATGAACTTATTGGGGGGACCACCATTTTAGGGCATGTCTTTAAAGATTATGTGGATCAAATATACACGTATAATTAAGAAAGAAGGATTCAATTGGAAGTAAGGGAATTAATCAATACGCTATATGATGGAAGAGTCTATGGTGTTAATCACGATCGAAAAACGATTACTCACTTAACAAATGATACGAGACAAGTAATTCAAAACAGTGCTTTTATTGCTATTCGCGGAGAACGTTTTGATGGACATCAAGCCATTGAAGAAGTCGTTGATAAAGGAGCTATTTTAATTGTAGTTGAAGAACTACCCGATCAGTGGCAACAATTCCCAGTGACCTTTCTTCATGTTCAAAATACGGTCCGAGCTCAAGCGATTTTAGCAAACCAATTTTATCATGAACCTTCCAAACAATTGCGCGTAGTAGCAGTCACAGGAACAAATGGAAAAACGACAGTAAGTTCAATGATTAGCGACTTGTTGTCAACTTTAAATCACAGAACAGGAGTTATCGGAACGTTACATTATAAAGTAGGCGATAAAATTTATCCAGCCGTGAATACGACTCCCCATTCTCTTGCCTTACAGGGACTATTTCATGAAATGGTAGAAGAAAAGTGTGATACAGCAATCATTGAAGCATCATCCCATGCCTTAGAAATAGGGCGTTTGTGGTTTACGGATGTGGATTGTGCCATTTTTACTAATTTGACAAGAGAGCATTTAGATTTCCATCAAACAATGGAGCGCTATGCATATGCTAAACGATTACTATTCGCCCAATTAGGACAAGAGTTTCGTCAAGGACGTCCGAAACTTGCTATTATTAATGAAGACGATCCTTATGCCTCATTAATGGCTCAAGGAACAAGTGCAAGCGTCTTAACTTTTAGCCGCAAAAATCCTCAAGCAACGATTTATTGTAAAAATATGACGCATACAATTTCAGGCATGCACTTTGATTTAGTGTATCAATCGACAACATATCCGGTCTTTTTACCTATGTCTGGAGAATATAATGTGTCTAATTATATGGCTGCCTTTTTATGCTTGACGAATAGCTACGGTTATTCACCCGAAGAAGTCCTCGCTGCAACAAAGTCCTTTACTGGCGTTGAAGGTCGTATGCAAACAATCCAAGTAGGCCAACCTTTTGAAGCAATCGTTGATTTTGCTCATACAACCGATGCGGTAGAAAATGTTCTTAAGGAACTATCTGAACGTAAAACCAATCACTTAATTGTTCTGTTTGGTCATAGTGGTGGTAATCGGGATAGTGGAGCACGTCCAGAGTTTGGAGATATTTTATTCCGTTACGCAGATAAAATTGTTTTTACAGCAGACAATCCTCGAAATGAACCTCTTGATAAAATTTGGAGTGAAATGATTCAAGATCATGACGAAAAGCCTTATTGGACCATTGAAGATCGCGCTGAAGCGATTGAACATGCTGTTTCCATAGCTGAAGCAAAAGATATTATTTTATTTGCTGGTAAAGGCGGAGAAGGCGTTCAAATTATAGGTGATACGGAATACCCTTACAACGAAGCTCAAGTTGTCGAACAAGCACTACAAAAATATTACTCTCATTAAGAAGGAGATTTTCTATGGAATTTATATTACCTCTAGCCGTGAGCTTTGCGATCACGGTCAGCTTAATGCCGTTTTTTATCGGCTATTTTCACTACCGTCAAATAGGACAAACGACAAGAGAAGAAGGACCGTTATGGCATGAAGCTAAAACAGGTACTCCGACGATGGGCGGGACGGTCTTTGTTATTGCGATCTTAATTACTCTACTTTTATCTGCTTGGATTATGAATTTGTTGACCGTTCAAGTGGGGATGATTTTAGCAAGCTTCTTTTTATTTGGTGGTATCGGCTTTGTAGATGATTTTATTAGTATTTTCAAAAAACAAAACGAAGGCTTGACCGCTAGACAAAAGTTTTTATGTCAATTGCTTTTTTCTGCTTTCATTGCACTATTAGGAATTATCGGCAAAATTGGCTTAGTGATCCCCCTTGGCTTTATGTCAATAAAATGGAGTATCCTTGTTCTTTTATTTAGTGTTATGTGGATCACCGGCTTTTCAAATGCGGTTAACTTAACTGATGGATTGGACGGTCTAGCCGCTGGCTTGAACATTATTGCTTATTCTGCTTACTACTATTTAGCGATGAAATTAAATAATTTACCGGTGGCTTTAGCATGTTTTGTTGTTGTCGGAGCGCTATTAGGCTTTTTACTCTACAATAAAAAGCCAGCAAAAATCTTTATGGGTGACGTCGGTTCATTAGCCTTAGGAGCAGGGCTGGCAGTCATTTCTTTAATATTAAACCATCCGTGGAGTTTACTTATTTTAGGAATTGTGTTCGTTATCGAAACTGTCAGTGTGATGTTACAAGTGTTTTCTTACAAGACAACTGGCAAATGTATTTTTAAAATGGCACCGATCCATCATCATTTTGAAATGAGTGGTTGGTCCGAAACAAAAGTAGTGTTTGTTTTTTGGTTAGTGGGACTCATAGCTAGTCTTTTATATTTTGCAATCTTTTAAGAAATGAGGACATGTTATGGATTTAAAAGGTAAAAATATCTTAATCATTGGTTATGCCATGACGGGTAAAAGTGTGGCAGAATTTTTACTCAAACAAGGTGCTCATATTACGATTAACGACCGAGGGGATCTATCAAATGACCCGTCGGTTCGTTTGCTTTTAAGCCAAGGTGTTAAAATAGTCGATGGCGGACACCCATTATCTCTATTGGATGAACCGATTGACTTTATTGTCAAAAACCCAGGGATTCCTTATCATATTCCGATAGTTGAAAAAGCTTTAGAACGAAGTATTCCAATCTATACTGATGTAGAAATTGCTTATTGGTTTTCAAAAGCACCTTTTGTATCAATTACCGGTAGTAACGGTAAGACAACAACGACTCAACTTCTAGCTAATGTATTAAATACAAAAGAGCACCCTACTTACTTAGCAGGAAACATTGGAATTCCTGTCTTAGAAGTTATTCAACAAGCTACAAAAGATGATTTAATTGTTTTAGAGATGTCAAGCTTTCAACTAGCAGGGGTCGATCAATTTAAACCTCGGGTTGCAGTACTGACAAATATTTACAGCGCTCATTTAGACTATCATCACACTCGCCAAGAGTATGTGGAAGCAAAACTAAAACTGATTGAACATCTCACTAAAGACGACTATTTAGTTTATAATTATGATAGTAAGGAATTAACGGATTGGGTTAAAAATACTTCAGCACGGGTAATTCCTTTTGCCCGTCTTCGCGTGGACGAATACATTAAACAACATGGGGTCTATGTAGAAGATGAGACAATATATTACAAAGACCAGCCGATTTTAAAAGTTAGTGACATTCAGTTACCTGGGGTTCATAATTTAGAAAATATTCTCGCGGTCGTTGCTGCTGCCATGGTATATAATATTCCGTCTCAACAGATTCAACGTGAAGTTAAAAAATACCAAGGCATGCCTCACCGCAATCAACAAATTGCTAAAAGCCAAGGAAGAGTCTTTTACAATGACTCTAAAGCTACGAATATAACAGCGACGATTACAGCTTTACAAAGTTTTCCTACGGCACCTATTCTTTATATTGGTGGCGGATTAGACCGTGGTAATGAATTTGATGAATTGTTTCCTTATTTAAACCATGTCCGGGGTGCTTTTTTATACGGAGAGACAAAAGAAAAAATGGCTCGTGTTATGAAAGAAGCAGGAATTCCTAAAGTAGAGTGCTTTGATACTTTAGTTGAAGCGACCACGGCAGCTTATTTTTATGCTCGTTTTGGCGACGTAGTATTATTATCGCCAGCTAACGCAAGTTGGGATCAATTTAAAACCTTTGAAGAGCGTGGCGATTTATATACAACAACAGTGCAGACTTTAATTAATACACATCCTTATGAAGACAATGGAGGGCAAAAAGATGACTCAACTCAATAGAATTGTTCTAACAGGTGGAGGAACTGGCGGACATATTTATCCTGCTTTAGCTTTATGCCGTTATTTACAAAAGAAACATCCTAATTTAGAAGTATTATACATTGGAACTGACAAAGGACTCGAATCAACGATTGTTCCTAAAGCTGGTTTAAATTTTAAAACAGTTAATATTCAAGGAATTAAACGAAGTTTATCCCTTGAGAACTTAAAGACACTATGGTTGCTTTTCAATTCAGCGTCTAAAGCACGCCATATTTTAAAGGATTTTCAGCCGGATATTGTCATAGGAACGGGTGGATATGTGGCTGCTCCTGTGATTTACGCTGCCCACAAGTTAGGTATTCCGACGATTATTCATGAACAAAATAGTGTAGTGGGACTAACCAATAAATGGCTCAGCCGATATGCTGATCGTATTGCGATCGCGTTTGAAGATGCATTTTCTGATTTTAAAAAATATCCAGATAAAACGATTTTAGTCGGTAATCCAAGAGGTCAAGAAGTCATTGAAGAGCCTGTGGATCGTAATATTTTAAAGGATCAATTTGAATTAGATCCCGATAAGGCAACGGTTTTAATTTTTGGGGGAAGTCGAGGAGCGCCAAGCATTAATCAAGCGGCCTTTGACGCGATGAATTATTGGCAAGATGTTCCTTATCAAATCATTATTGCTACGGGAACAGACCATTATGATACGTTTATGCAACAAGTACAACTGTCCTATGAGTCACTTCCTAAAAACATTAAAATTGTCCCTTATATTGATCAAATGCCGACAGTTTTTCAAGCAGTGGATTTAGTAGTCTGTCGCAGCGGAGCAACTACTTTAACTGAACTCACGGCTTTAGGTATCGGAAGTGTTTTAATACCAAGTCCTTATGTCACTAACAACCATCAAGAACACAACGCGAAAGCTTTAGCCGACCGAGGAGCAGCTGAGATGATTTATCAAGCTGAATTAACTGGGGAAACATTATCGCAAAAAGTAGAACAGTTGATGGTTAACGAAGAACAACGCACTCATATGGCTCATTTAGCTTATGAATTAGGAATGAGAGATACAAACACTCAGTTAGATCAACTGATTCAACAATTGCTGGAAGATGATGAGTGATGGGAAGATCAACTCTTTCATCTAAACGAGCTAGTAAGCGGAATTCGCCGATCTTTCAACAAATAACCAACCCAATGGTTGTATATGCTTTATTGATTGTTATCTTACTAATTAGTAGTTTTCGCCTATTTCCTTCTAATCGCCTAGGTAAGTTAGTGGTGACAGGAAACGATCAAATTAGTAGCCAGCAAGTCATCCAATGGAGCGGATTAACTCCTCTTCATCCAAAAAGAGAAACTTTTAAGAAGGTCAAAATGATTGAGGATCAATTAAAAGAAAAAAACCCTTTAATTAAAGGAGTTCGGTTATCTAAAGAAAATATATTTGAAACGAACATTGAAATTGAAGAGGCAAAGCTAGTTGGGCAAGTGATTTTTGATCAAGAAGACTACACCGTGACTGAAGAAGGGGCTTTTATTGATGAAAGTCACGATGAGCTTCCTCAAATATTGTTTAACGAAAACGATCCTCGTTTAGATGAGTTTTTCGCTTCTTTAGGTACAGTGGCTGTCGATTTACTTGAACAATTTGATTATATTCAGCTAACACCATCTAATATGGAAGGAAGCGAGATTAAAATCCAGTGTCACAATGGCGACTACATTACAACCAATATTCAGAATTTGTCGAAAAGACTGCCCCTGTACAACGATATGAAAGAACAGGTTAGACAACAAGGAGTTTATCATTTAGATATCGGTGCTTACTTTTCGTCAACCGTTCGTCCAGAAGATCAGCTCGATTTATTGATAGAATAATAAATCGGGCGATTATTCTTCTTTTACTATTTAATTTGTGATAAGATGAGTAGAGATAATTGAGTAAATTAAGCTAAGTAAGAAGGCTTCTACTTTTTTTATAACTACTCAAGGAGGAGGCCCTATAGTTAATGAAAAACCATGAAACTTTTGTTAGTTTAGATATTGGAACGACATCGATAAAAGTTGTCGTTGCAGAATATATTAATGGTCAAGTAAACATTTTAGGCGTTGGTAACGAAAAGTCCCGCGGAATGAGTCGGGGAGTGGTAGTGGATATTGATGAAACAGTTGCATCCATTCAACGAGCGGTTCGCCAAGCCGAAGAAAAAGCAAACCGTAAAATCACTCAAGTAGCCGTAGGTGTTCCAAGTAATCAATTAATGATTGAAGAGTCCCACGGGATGGTGGCTGTTTCAAGTCAAAATAAGGATATCCAACCAACGGATGTTGCGAATGTGATTGAAGCAACGAAAGTAAAGTCTGTTCCACCTGAGCGTGAGATTTTATCGATTATTCCTGAAGAATTTATTATTGATTCGATTAATGGGATTGTGGATCCGATTGGTATGATCGGTGTTCGTTTAGAGTTATATGCTAGCCTATTTACCGGTCCAAGAACGATTATTCATAATATTCGTCGCTGTGTGGAAAAAGCTGGCCTAACGATCAATGAACTTGTTATCCAACCTCAAGCCATTGCTGAAGTGGCGTTAAGCCCAGATGAGCGTGAGTTTGGTACGGTTGTTATTGATATGGGTGGTGGCCAAACAAGCGTTGGCATCATTTACGGTAATCAACTAAAGTACACCTTCGTTGACCAAGAAGGTGGCGACTTTATTACAAAAGACATTTCTGTCATTTTAAATACATCAATGGAAAGCGCTGAACGTATTAAGCGTGAATATGGTTACGCACTTCCAGAAGAGACCTCGTCTGAAGAATATTTCCCAGTGGAAACAATTGGTCGACCAGAGCCGGTTCGTGTGGATGAGCATTATTTATCTGAAATTATTAACGCTCGTCTTGCTCAAATTTTTGAAACAATCTATGAAGATCTAAAACAAATTGATGCGCTTGATTTACCAGGTGGATTTGTTATTACAGGAGGCGGAGCATCGCTACAAGGCGTTTTAGAAATGGCTCAACAATACTTTGGACCGAATGTCCGGATGTATGTGCCTCATCAAATGGGAATACGTAATCCGATTTTTACAACAAGTATGGGAATTTTAGAATACGTAGCGAATTTAGATCAAATTAATCGAATCGCTCAAGTTCCATCTCGTGCTAGAACAGAGGCCAAAGTCTCCCAGCAAGAAAGATTTGAGTGGGACCAACCATCACCTCAACAAGTATATGAGGAACCTGAAACAAAAGAAAGTGAACCATCGATTAATAAACAATTGTTTAATCGTCCTTCATTAAAAACTTCTAGAAAGTCACAAGAAGAAACTTATGATAGTTATAGCGACTATTCAAAGTACTCAAATGAAGAAGATATGTCGTCTGATATATCTTATGACGAAATACCTGAACCTGTTAAAGAAGAAGGCTTTGCTGGAAAAGTCCGCTCGTTCTTTGACTCATTTTTTAATTAATTATTAGGAGGAAACACTCGTGGAATTAGCATTTGATTCAAATATTGCCCAAGATGGTGCAGTAATTAAAGTCATCGGTGTCGGTGGAGGTGGCGGAAACGCTATTAACCGTATGGTCGATGAGAAAGTAAAAGGCGTCGAATTTATCGCTGCCAATACAGATACTCAAGCTCTGCATGGCTCGAAAGCGGATGTTAAAATTCAATTAGGTCCTAAAGCCACTCACGGTTTAGGTGCTGGATCTATTCCTGAAGTAGGTGAAAAGGCTGCTGAAGAAAGCGAAGAGCAAATTCGCCAAGCCTTAGAAGGGGCAGATTTAGTCTTCGTTACCGCCGGAATGGGTGGGGGTACTGGAACGGGAGCCGCTCCGATTGTTGCTCGTATTGCTAAAGATTTAGGCGCACTAACGGTAGGTGTGGTCACTCGTCCATTTAACTTTGAAGGACCTAAACGTGGTCGTTACGCAGCTGAAGGCTTACGTAACTTAAAAGAAAATGTTGATACATTAGTTGTTATTTCAAATAATCGACTATTAGAAATTGTTGATCGCAAAACGCCAATGATGGAAGCGTTTGGCGAAGCGGACAATGTTTTACGTCAAGGTGTACAAGGGATTTCTGATTTAATTACAGCCCCTGGATATGTCAACTTAGACTTTGCAGACGTTCAAACAGTTATGAAAGATAAAGGCACTGCTTTAATGGGAATTGGTACCGGAACGGGAGAAAACCGTACAACAGAAGCGACGAAAAAAGCTATTTCTTCGCCTTTATTGGAAGTCTCTATTGATGGAGCAGAACAAATTCTATTAAATATCACGGGAAGCTCTGACTTAAGTCTATTTGAAGCTCAAGATGCCAGCGAAATTGTCGCTGAAGCTGCTTCAGGAGATGTTAACATTATTTTTGGTACGTCCATTAATGAAGACTTAAAAGATGAAGTAATTGTAACGGTCATCGCAACAGGTATTCAAAGTGAAGAAGACCAGCCAGCAACCCCTCGTGCAGGTCGCCCAAGCTTTAGCCAACCCGCATTCCAACAACCACAACCATCTGTAGAAAATCAAGTTCCAATTGCACAAGAACAAACAGAGCCTGAAAAAGAGCTGTTTAGCGATTGGGATATTCAACAAGAACAAAATACACGTGAAGTACCAACCCCTGCGCGCGAATCAGCACCTGCAAGAGACTTTAAACGTGCAAACAATGAAGCGGTCAAACGTGAAATCGATCAAAATGATGAAGATGAATTAGATACACCGCCGTTTTTCCGTAAGCGCAATCGTAACTAATTTTGATTAAACAGACCGAATGACTCGTTTGGAAATTCCAACTGTCATTCGGTTTTAGTTTTTAAAGGAGTTTATATGGTTATACAAATTATACTTCAATTATTTAATGCTTATCAGTTATTATTAGTTCTCTATGCTTTAATGTCCTGGCTTCCTGGAGCTAGACAATCTAGCTTAGGTCAATTAGTCGCTCGCCTTGTGCGACCATATTTAGATATTTTTGACCGAATCATTCCGCCTATTGGAGGCATTAGTTTTAACGTTATTATCGCGTTATTTGTTTTACAACTCATTCAGCGAGGACTTTTGTCTCTTATTTTAAGTGTGATGAGGTAGCTTTCAATGTCAAAGGCGATTTATCAACACTATAGGCCACAAGAATATGCATTTATTGACCAAGTTTTAGGGTGGTGCCTGCAAGTTCAAGATCGCTATACGCCCTTTGTTACAGCTTTTTTAACGCCTCGCGAACAAACGATTACCCAACAGCTGGTTTCAAGATACGATGATTTATCAGTGGGTTTTTTTGGAGGACATAAAACAGCTGAACGTCAAAAAGCGATAATCTATCCCGAGTATTTCGAGCCAAAAGAAAGTGATTATCATCTTGCACTTGTAGAAATTGAATATCCTAGAAAATTTAATACTCTTTCTCATCCGCAAGTGTTAGGGACGCTAATGTCATTAGGTATTGAACGCGAGCGTTTAGGAGATATTATTACGAACGGCGCAGATTGGCAGTTTTTTATTGATGAAACGTTAGTCGATTATGTCAAACAACAAATCGATAAAATTGGCCAAATGGGCGTCAAGTTAAATCAATTATCTTCATCTAAAGTATTAACCCCAAATATTTACTGGATTGAAGAAACGGCTATTGTAACATCACTTAGAATCGATGCTCTCATTAGTTCGGTTTACAACTTTTCTAGGCAACAAGCTAAAACTTTGATTGAACGAGGCGATGTAAAATTAAATTTTATGACGATTGAGCGAATCAATGAAGAAGTAGCTTTAAATGATATGATCTCTGTAAGACGTCAAGGACGCTTTAAAGTCCAGTCTTTGGAGGGAGTCACTCGTAAAGATAATTTACGTGTTTCAATTTTAAAATTATCTGATAAAAAATAACTATAAATATGTTAGAATATTAATGTACGTAATTTAGAAAAGAGGGACCTATTTGATGTCGATCACTCCAATTGATATTTTAAATAAACAATTTGATCACAAGATGCGTGGTTATGACCGCGATCAAGTTAATAACTTTTTAGACATTATTGCCGCTAACTTTGAAAAACTTATTGATGAAAATAAACAACTCACTCAAGAGCTAGAAACAACAAAAGAAAAGCTAGCTTATTATGAGGAGCTTCAAGAATCACTCAACAGTTCGATTTTAATTGCTCAAGAAGCAGCCGAACGCTTGAAAAGTAATGCTCGTCAAGAAGCAGAACTTATTTTATATGAAGCCGAAAAGATGGCTGATCACCGCTTAAACGATTTATCTGATGAAGCACGTTTAATGATGAGTGAAATTGAAGGGTTACGCCAAAGTGGAGAGTCTTACCGCCAAAAGATTGAAGAAACTTTAACTGAGCAACTAGACGCCATTCGTCAAGAATACTTAACGGAATTATTTAGCCACAATAAGTACACTCAAGAAGCTCAAGCTCACTTTGAAAATACTGAGCGTCGCTTACAAGAAGTTGATCGTCTAACTCAAGAGGTAGATGAACAATATCCACTGCCTGAGTTACCTGAAAAACCTGAATCAGTTGTTGAATTTGAAGAAACATTAGCTCAGCAACAAGCAGCTGCTCAAAGTCAGCCGACGGTTCCAGGACAAGCACCTACTCCACAAGCCAGAAGAGCCCCTCATGAAGTGCCACCTCATGAAGTACCGCCTCACGAAGTACCACCTCATGAAGTGGACAGAGAAGTTTTTGAAGAAGAGACGGTAGATTCTTTTGAAGAAGGAGAAACCGTTGCATTTGGAGACGGTGAAACGGTGAATGAGATTGACAACACGCCTCAAGTAAGTGATAATGAAACTATTAACGGACAATCCATCCGTTTCGAATTACCAAAAGACTAAGATTAAACCAACACATAAACTTTATATCTCAGCGAGCTAGGAGAAGGTGGAAGCCTAGTGATCACTAGAATTTATGTTATCTTTTAATCTGTCGTTTTAGTGAACAAAGTAGCTAAAACCGCTTAAAAAGCGTTAACATGTAATGAGTGATTAAATTAAGAAACATTACTTAATTTAATAATTTGGGTGGTACCACGATGAATTCGTCCCTTCATTTTTATGAAGGGCTATTTTTATATTTAAAATTAAAAAAGGAGTCATTGAATGAAACTAAGAGATACATTAAATTTAGGCCGTACATCGTTTGAGATGCGCGGTAATTTACCAACAAAAGAACCACGACTACAAAAAGAATGGCTTGAAGCCAAAGTTTATGAACAAGTTCAAAATAAAAATGAAGGAAAGCCGACTTTTATTTTGCATGATGGGCCTCCCTAT
Source organism: Dolosicoccus paucivorans (assembly GCF_900100125.1). Lineage (GTDB taxonomy): Bacteria > Bacillota > Bacilli > Lactobacillales > Aerococcaceae > Dolosicoccus > Dolosicoccus paucivorans. The sequence goes on from NZ_FNEL01000018.1 coordinate 18,971, forward strand.
GCTAACGGCCAAATTCATATTGGGCACGCTTTAAATAAAATTTCTAAAGATATTATTGTTCGTCACAAAAGTATGACAGGCTTTAGAGCACCTTACGTACCTGGTTGGGATACTCACGGTTTACCTATTGAATCGGCTTTAATCAACGAAAAAAAGATTAACCGTAAAGACTATACATTAGCAGAGTTTCGTGATATGTGTCGCGAGTATGCTCTCGGCCAAGTAGAGGGTCAAAAAGAAGACTTTATGCGTTTAGGTGTTACTGGAGAGTGGGATCATCCTTATTTAACGTTAGATCCGGAATTTGAAGCGGCTCAATTACGCGTTTTCGGTAAGATGGCGGCTCGCGGTCTCATTTATAAAGGATTAAAGCCTATTTATTGGTCACCATCAAGTGAATCATCTCTTGCAGAAGCAGAAGTAGAATATCATGATGTTACTTCGCCTTCAATTTATGTAGCTTTTAAAGTACTAGATGGTAAGGGCGTTTTACCAGAGGAAGCAGAGTTTGTTATTTGGACAACCACTCCTTGGACCATCCCATCAAATATGGGTATTTCTGTCGATCCACAAGCTTTTTATTCTTTAGTTAAAGTCGACGGACGTCAATTTGTTGTCGCGACAGATTTACTTGAAGCAGTCGCAAAAGATATTGGTTGGGAAGATTACGAAGTTATTAAAGAATATGAAGGAAAAGACTTTGACCGCTTAACAGCAAAGCATCCGTTTTATGACCGCGAGTCATTATTAATGACAGGAGATCATGTGACAATGGACTCTGGTACAGGACTTGTCCATACAGCGCCAGGTCACGGGGAAGAAGACTACTTAATTGCTTTAGAGTATGGCGTTGATGTTATTTCACCGATCGACAACCGTGGTCATTATACTGACGAAGCACCAGGCTTTGAAGGAATGTTCTACAAAAAAGGGGACCGCGTCGTTGTTGAACGATTAGAAGAATCAGGTCATCTACTAGCTCAAAGTCAAGTAGAGCACAGTTATCCTCATGACTGGCGTACGAAAAAACCGGTCATTTACCGTGCCACTCCGCAATGGTTCGCTTCAATCGATAAGATTCGTCAAGAACTATTAACAGCGGTAGAAGAAGATGTGACTTGGCATCATCCATCCGGTTTAGCCAGAATGTACAATATGGTTCGCGACCGTCGCGATTGGGTTATTTCACGTCAACGAGTTTGGGGTGTCCCACTTCCGGTCTTTTACGCTGAAAACGGCGAAGAGATTATTGACCAAGACGTCATTAACCATGTAGCTGACTTAGTGGAAAAACACGGTACAAATATTTGGTTTGAGTGGGACAGTAAAGAGTTACTTCCAGAAGGCTATACTCACCCAGGTAGTCCAAACGGCGAATTTACTAAAGAAAAAGATATTATGGATGTCTGGTTTGACTCAGGTACGTCTTACGCTGGAGTGTTAATGCAACGTGATTACTTAAATTACCCAGCAGATCTTTATTTAGAAGGATCAGACCAATATCGCGGTTGGTTCAACTCAAGCTTTACAACGTCTATTGCTGCGTTTGATCAATCACCTTATAAAGCTGTTTTATCTCAAGGTTTTGTGATGGACGGTAAAGGTGAAAAGATGAGTAAATCAATCGGGAACGTTATTTTGCCTGAAGATGTCGCCAATGAACTAGGAGCAGACATTATTCGTCTATGGGTCTCTAGTGTAGATTATTTATACGACGTTCGTATTTCTCAAGAAATTTTAAAACAAGTAGCCGATTCATATCGTCGTATTCGTAATACGATTCGTTTCATGTTATCTAATATTGGTGATTTTGATCCAGCTGAACATAGGGTTTCTTATAATGATTTAAGTCCAGCAGACCAATATATGTTAGCTCGCTTAGATCAGTATACCCATGACGTATTAACAGCTTATGAAGAATATCATTTCTCAACTGTTTATACGAAAACAATTAACTTTATGACAACGGATTTATCGGCCTTTTACTTAGACTTTGCAAAAGATATTTTATATATTGAAGCAAAAGACGATAAGAGACGTCGCGATATGCAAACAGTGATTTATGAAATTTTACACCGTATGATTCGTTTGTTATCACCAATTTTAATTCATACGATGGAAGAGGCATGGAACGTTCTTCCAGGGAATGATAAAGAAGCCTTTGTTCAATTAGAAGATATGCCGAAAGTGTCTGACATTGAAAAGGCAAATCAACTCGTTGAAACGTGGGAGCTATTCTTCCATGTTCAACATGGTATTTACCGTGTACTTGAAGCGGCGAAGAAATTTGATCCACCGATCAAAAAATCTTTTGAAGCTAAAGTTACTTTATATGTTGATGAAGCGTTGGAAAACTCATTAACGCAATTAGCAGACAATTTAGATCAGTTATTAATCGTTTCACAATTTGAAATGAAACCAATTGAAGAAGCTCCTGAAGAGGCACAACGTTATGATGATTATGCTGTTGTAGTCACAGAAGCTGAAGGAAAAGTGTGCGATCGCTGTCGTGCCGTTCGTCCTGAAGTAGGTACAATTGAAGAAGCGCCTGAATTATGTGAGCGTTGTTACGACATTGTAAAAGAACATTTCCCAGCTTACTTTGAACAAAAAGACGAAGAATAAACTAAAAAAATCTCCTTGACTTAAAAGTCGAGGAGATTTTCTTTTTGGTCTGTTGTCGTAGTTTGATAAGCTTGAGGTGCTCTTTTATTATTAGCAAAGTCTAACAGTTTATGTTTTAACTCGTCTTCTAATTGATTTAACTCATGTTCAGCTTGACGGCGTTTCAGGCGACCTTCTTCTTGAATTGCGAGGGTTTCTTCTAATGTATCCACTAAGTTTTGTTGAGTGTATTGAAGGGTTTCTAAGTCGATGACACCTCGTTCAGATTCTTTGGCTGTTTCGACCGCTCCTTGTTTCAACATATCTGAGTTTTTACGTAATAGCTCGTTAGTTGTTTGAGTAACAGCACGTTGTGAATCAATCGCATGATTTTGTCGTAAGAGAGCCATCGCAATGGTTAATTGGTTCTCCCATAAAGGAATGGCTGTGTGGATTGATGCGTGAATCTTTTCAGCTAAAGATTGGTTTGTATTTTGAATCATTCGAATTTGTGGAGCTTGTTGAATGGTCATTTGACGAGTTAAGCGTAAGTCATGAACTCGTTTGTCTAGACGAGTTAAAAATTGGTTGAGGTCGTCCACGATTTGAACGTCCATTTGACTGCCACTTTCTTCCGCTTTTTTAATCGCATTCGGTAAAGTAACTTCTTGTAATTCTTTCATTTTGACTTCGCCTGCTGCAATATAAACGTTTAACGCATCAAAGAACTCTTTATTTTGATGGTATAAAGTCTCAAGCATGGCATTATCTTCAAGTAACCCTTTTTGTTCTCGTTCAAGTTGTAAAGAGATTCGGTCGATTTGGGCACCTAACTTTTGGTATTTTTGTTGAGTTTCCAAAATTGAATGCTTCACTTTACCAAACAATTTTTGGAACATGCCTCCCTTATCTTCCAATTGAGTTGGGTTGGTTGCATTTAATTGGGACATTAAATCTTGCAGTACGTCTCCGATTTCGCCTAAGTCTTTCATTTGAACGCGGTTTAAGACCGTTCTAGAAAATTCACTTAACTTTTCTTGGGCTTTAGAGCCATAAGCACTGACTTGAAACAGTTGATTTTCATCAATTTTTGAAGCTAACTCTCTAGCTTGTTGTTGGCGATGTTCCGGTAATTGGTCGATCAATTGTTCGGATTCGACTTCATTAATTTGAAAATTTGATTGTTCTAAAGTCGGTTCGTTAGTTACTTCAGGTTCTTCATTGAAAGGATTGCTAAGCAAATCATCGATTAAATGGTCGTTATGAGAGTTTGTTTTATTTATCATATCATCTAAACTCATTAAGCTTCCTCCTCTTTGTTTAAATCTTCATCGAAAAAGTCATTTAAAATACTTTCAGATGAATAGGTAGTAAAATCAGTTTCTTTTCGTGAACGAGATTTGGCTGCTAGTTCGACTTCAAATTCTAAATCTTGAATGTTTTTCTCATGAAAAGCCGTATATTCGTCAATAATATCGATCATCAATTGTTCAATCGCATTGGCACTGCGTTCTAAAATTAAATAAGTTTGTTTATTTTTAGCAATATGTCCTTGAATTTCGTTATATTTATCGACTAAGTCCACTAAAGAAGGTAAGAAGTGATAAATAAAACGTTCGGCATCATTAATACGATTTGCTTCTTCCACAATATCTTTAAAGAAGCGTTTAGTGATCGCAACAATATTGTAACGTAACGCTAAGGCGCGCATTTTACCCGTTTGTTCAACAGACTCTTCAAGACGTAAAATGTGTTGTTTAACATCATACATTTCTTTTCTAAATGTATCGATTTCGCTAGGAGTCATACCTAGTTCTTCATAATGAGTCATTAAGTCTCGTTTTACTACGGGACGTCTTCTTTGTTTAATAGGACTATTAAATAAACCTAAAATGCTAACGATTAAAAAGACCATTAACGAACAAATAGAGTTTAAAGCTCCAAGCATTACGAAAACACCGACGGCAGAAGCAATGAGATCCACAGTGGATATATTCATGTCGACGGTTAAAACACCTATAGTGAGAAGAAAGTTACAAAAAATACCAAAAGCGTAAAAAAAGCTGAGCACTTGATTTTGTATGTGAGTTCCTTTAATACGCTGATTAATTAATTCGAAGATAAAACTTAAAATGCTAATACCCGATAGTGACATAATCATAATTAAAGCGACAAGGGGATTAAAAAGGCTTCCGCTAATATATAAAACAACACATAAAACAACAAAAATCGCTAAACTAACGAAAAAGGTATTTTTACTTATTTTACTTATCCGCCGATAAAATGATTGTTCGGGATCTTTTTTTTGATAGATTAAATATTGAATACCCCCGTATCCCAGGACGAGTAAAAGGATAATTAAGTTCATTTTAATAACCTCCTAAATACAGTTTCTTTGACCTTACTTAAATGATAGCACCTTCTTTTAATAAAGTAATCAGACTCAAGTCTCATATACAAGAATGTTGCTATTGAAGAAGACAATGGTACAATTTAAACAACAAGGAGGTAACGGTATGAAAATGAAAAAAGAAGATGTTCGCTTTTTAATGGCGGACGGATTAAAACAATCAAAACAAATTTATGACGGGGCTATTTTACAATTATACGTCAATGATATTGAACTAGAAAATGGAGCAGTGGTAGAACGCGAACTCATCCACCACAAACCCGCCGTTTGTATTTTAGCGATCAAAAAAGAACAAGAAGAACAAGTTGTTTTAGTTAAACAATATCGTCCAGCGATTGATGAATGGATTTATGAAGTGCCGGCCGGAATTATCGATGATGAAGATCCATCCCATCAATATGCAGCTGAACGAGAATTAGAAGAAGAAACAGATTATAAAGCTCATCAATGGCATGAGATAGCTAGCTTTTATGTCTCTCCCGGTTTTCTAGATGAAAAGATTACTTTATTTAAAGCCACTGGATTAGAAAAAGTCGCAAACCCTTTACCTCAAGATGACAATGAAAATGTGGAAAGTGCTTTATTTACTAAAGAAGAGATTAAGCAGATGATTCAACAAGGCGAAATCGTAGATTTAAAGACACTTCACGCATTGCAATATTGGTTAGGTGAATAAGATGACTAAAGAAAAATATAATGATTACGAAGACTATTCAATAGAGTATGGCGATTCCTTTGAGCCGGAAACCTTTCAACCGAGCGTTGAAGAACAAGAAGAATTAGTGGAACGACGGTACCGGGCTAAATATAGCGCCAAGGTAGATCGCTTTTTAAATCACGGTATTATTATCGTCGGCGTATTATTATTAGCTGTATTATTAATTGTCTTTTTAGTGTAATTTAAATAGAAAAGAGTGGATTGAATGACAACAATTGGAATTATTGGAGCAATGGCTGAAGAAGTAGAGCTATTAAAAGAACGTTTAGAAAATAAACAATCAGTAGAAAAGCACTCAGCAACTTACTATACCGGACAAATTGCTGGCATAAACATTGTCGTAGTGCAATCAGGTATCGGAAAAGTTAACGCGACCATTAGTGTAGCTACCTTAGTTGAAACCTTTGATGTGGATTTAATTATTAACACTGGAACAGCTGGAGCTCTCGATGAAGGGTTAGAAGTAGGAGATATTGTCATCGCTAACGAATTGATTCACCATGATGTTGATGTAACAGGATTTGACTATGAATGGGGTCAAATGGCAGGCATGCCTTTAGCTTATTACCCAACGATGCAAGCGATGCGTTTAGCTCAAGAAGCTTGTCGTTTAAATGGACAAGAGCCGATTTTAGGATTAATTGTCAGCGGTGACCAATTTGTTAACAGTCGTGAACATACTGAGCAAATCCGTGGCCACTTCCCAACGGTCCGTGCTTGTGATATGGAATCAGCTGCTATTGCTCAAGCAAGTTATGTAATGGATACATCTTTCATTATTATCCGAGCTATTTCGGACAATGCCAATGCCATTGCTCCGATTTCTTTTGAAGACTTTGTCCAGTTAGCTAGTCGTACCTCAGCCGACTTAGTGTATCGTTTCATCAATTTATATGCGACACAATCATTAGAAAAATAATGATAAAATGATTAAAAACATGATACAATGAGACTTAACGATATAATTTTTAATATTCGAGGTGCAAAATGAATCAAATTAAAACAGTTTTAGTCGCTAACCGAGGTGAAATCGCGATTCGTATTATGCGTGCTTGTCAAGAGCTCAACATAAGAACGATTGCTATTTTCTCCAATGAAGATATTAACTCGCTTCACCGTCAAAAAGCAGACGAGTCTTATTTAATTGGTGAGAATTTAGGTCCACGGGAAGCTTATTTAGATATTGAAGGAATCATTCAATTAGCTAAAGATAAACAAGTCGATGCGATCCATCCAGGGTACGGCTTTTTAAGTGAAAATGAAACCTTTGCTCGCCGTTGTCAAGAAGAAGGAATTATTTTTATTGGTCCAGAAATCAAGCATTTACAAATGTTTGGGAATAAAACTAGAGCGCGTCAAACTGCCTTAGATGCTGGACTTCCAGTTATTCCAGGAACTGATGGAACGGTAGAATCCGTTGAAGAAGTAAAACAATATGCAAAAGAAATGGGCTACCCAGTCATCATTAAAGCAGTGAGTGGTGGAGGCGGTAAGGGAATGCGTATTGTATATTCCCCAGAAGAAATCGAAGAAGCCTATAACCGTACTCGTTCTGAAGCCATGTCTTCTTTTGGAAATGATGATTTATACGTAGAGAAATATATCGAATCTCCTAAACATATTGAAGTTCAAATTTTAGGGGACCATCACGGAAATGTCATTCATTTATATGAACGCGATTGTTCGATCCAACGCCGTCATCAAAAAGTTGTTGAAGTCGCTCCATCTTTTAACTTATCTAAGAAGATGCGCCAACAACTAACTGATGCGTCTTTACAATTAATGAATCATGTGGAGTACTTAAATGCGGGAACCGTCGAGTTTTTAGTTTCCGGAGATGATTTTTATTTCATCGAAGTCAACCCACGTATTCAAGTAGAACATACACTTACTGAATTAATTACAGGGATCGATATTGTTAAAGCTCAAATCCAAATCGCTCAAGGCTTGAGTTTATTTGATGAGTCGGTAGATATTCCAACACAAGAAAACATTCACATTCGTGGTTATGCTATTCAGTGTCGTATTACAACGGAAGACCCATTAAATAACTTTGCGCCAGATTCGGGTCGTATTACAAGTTATAACTCCCCAGGTGGCGTAGGAATCCGCCTTGACGCAGGAGACGCCTTTAGTGGTGCAAATATTACACCTCACTATGACTCATTACTGGTTAAGATTAGCTCTTACGCCATGAGTCAAGCCGGCGCAATTCATAAGATGGCTCGCGCTTTACAAGAGATGAAAATTAACGGCGTTAAAACAAATATTCGCTTCCTAGAAAAGATTCTTCATAGTGAAGCGTTCCAACAAGGGGATTATGATACGCTATTTATCGACACTCATCCTGAATTGTTTGATTTCATTCCCCCAAGAGATCGTGGAAACAAATTATTAAACTATATTGCTAACGTCACCGTCAATGGTTTCCCAAGTATCGAAAAAGGTGAAAAGCCATCCTTTGAACAACGCCCAATTCCTCTAACGTCTAATTTAAGACGAGAAGTGATTCCGTCAAGCGGAAACCGTAAGAAGAGATGGGAAGATTTAAGTACAAAAGAGCCTAAAAACTTTAAATTGTTATTAGACGAAAAAGGGCCCGAAGCAGTCGTCCAAGCAGTTTTAGATGAAAAGAAAGTTCTGTTAACTGACAGCACACTACGCGACGCTCACCAGTCGATTTTAACCACTCGTTTACGTACAACAGATATGACGCCTGTTGCGGCGTTTATCAATGAAACGTTAAATGATTACTTCTCGTTAGAAATGTGGGGCGGAGCGACGTTTGATGTGGCTTACAACTTCTTAAAAGAAAGTCCATGGGATCGTTTAAGACAATTAAGAGAATTGATTCCTAATATTCCGTTTCAAATGCTTCTTCGAGCATCTAATGCGGTAGGGTATACAAACTATCCAGATAATGTCATCGACAAATTCATCAAAACAAGTGCTAAAGAAGGTATTGATGTCTTTAGAATTTTTGATTCATTAAACTGGCTAGAAACAATGAAATACCCAATTGAAGCGGCTTTAGAAACAGGTAAGATTGTTGAAGGAGCTATTTGTTATACAGGCGATATTTTAAATCCAGATCGTTCAAGTATTTATACATTAGACTATTACGTGAATCTGGCTAAAGAAATCGAAGCATTAGGGGTTCACACTTTAGCGATTAAAGACATGTCAGGTATTTTGAAACCTGAAGCGGCGTATCAGTTAGTCAAAGCATTAAAAGAAACCGTTGATATTCCACTTCACCTACACACGCATGATACAAGTGGTAACGGACTACTAACTTATTCTCGCGCCATTGATGCTGGAGTAGATATTGTTGATACGGCTAATGCAATTATGGGTGGACAAAACTCTCAGCCGACAGCGAATGCTCTTTATTATGCTCGTCAAGGAACAGACCGACAAATTTTAAACAATCAACAGGCTAATGAAGCATTAAGTGATTATTGGAAAGTCACTCGCAGTTACTACAAACCATTTGAAACGGACATTATTTCTGACTGGCCAGAAGTCTATGAATATGAAATGCCAGGAGGACAGTATTCTAACCTTCGTATGCAAGCCGTCTCTTTAGGATTAGGAGACCGCTTCGATGAAGTATTAGACATGTATCGTCGTGTCAATTTATTATTTGGTGATATTGTTAAAGTAACTCCATCTTCTAAAGTGGTCGGCGATATGGCGTTATTTATGGTTCAAAATGATTTAGACGAAGAGTCAGTTTTAACTCAAGGTAAAACATTAGACTTCCCAGAATCTGTCGTATCTTTCTTTAAAGGAGATATCGGACAGCCTGCTGGAGGCATGAATAAAGAATTGCAAGCTGTTGTTTTAAAGGGTGGTAAAGCTTATACTGGTCGCCCAGGTGACCTGTTAGCTCCTTATAACTTTGAAGAGGCTAAAGCAATTGTGGAAGAATATCAATATGAATCAGCAAAAGAAACCCAATTATTGAGCTATGCTTTATATCCAAAAGTTTATACAGATTACTTACAATACCGCGATGAATTCGGAGACATTAGTCAATTAGATACTCCGACATTTTTCTACGGTATGGAACTGAACGAAAGTATTACTGTTGAACTTGAACCAGGTAAACGTTTAATGATCGAATTGACAAGTATTGGACCTGTCAAATCCGACGGCACACGTACTTTATTCTTTAACTTAAATGGCTTATTACATCAAGTAGAAGTTCAAGATCAAAATGCACAAACAACAACGACTTTAACGCCAAAGGCCGATCGTTCTAACCCAAAACATATTGGTGCGCAAATGCCAGGAACGATTTTTGCAGTGGAAGTAGAAGAAGGACAAGAAGTCGATGTGAATGATGTCCTACTCATTACTGAAGCAATGAAGATGGAAACAACGGTTCAAGCACCATTTAAAGGAGTTATCCGTAAGCTTCACTGTCAAAAAGGTGACAGTATTAAAGCAGGCGATTTACTCATTGAAATTGATCCACTTTAATTTGAATTTACCCTTTTTACGTTAAGAAATTCTAGATTAGACGAATAAAGGAAAATAAGTTCAATCAACGTTTAGTTTTACTCATTTTTTTAAAAGTAAACATACAAATAGAACGCCCTGTGAGCGCGTTTTAAAGATTATTCAATTACTTCATTCATAATAAGGACAATTGGTTGGAGCGGCGTTCTATTTTGTGGAAATATTTAATACCTACGGTGTCAAATGAGAGAATTCTCGAGACACCTCGTATAAATCGATAAAGATAAAACTTTATTTTCTTTAGATTATTTGATGGTCGTGCCCGTGCTAAAACGACTTGTGTATGGTAGGTATTC
>NZ_FNEL01000059.1 GCF_900100125.1 Dolosicoccus paucivorans
AACTCTGTAGTTAAGTACAATTCTATCGCATATAGCTTGGTTTCTAAAGGATAAGACTGTCTTGTTGACTTAACTTGAAGGCCTTCTAAGCCAAAATCTTGATAATTATGGATCCATCGTTTCACTATTGACTGAGCGATTTGATATTTTTTCGCTAAAGTCCTAAATCCGCCTTTTCCAGCTTCGTAGTCAGTAACAATTTGAAGTTTCGTTTCTAAACTATACTTGGTCATAAAAATACCCCCAAAAGTTAGATTTTTTGGTCTAACTTTTGGGGGTCGGCTCAGAGAGTGGATTTTTTTGGTGTCATTAGCGAGCTTGTAATTCGTCGCCAATAACCCACATATGGTCTTCGACTAATTCGCCAGTGTTCGTATCCGTATAAGTAACGGTATAGACAACGCCATCGATCACTTCATCGATCGTTGCTTTTGCGCCTTTCATACCTGGCATATGGTCGGCTAAAAGCCCTACTTCGTCGCCGGCTTCTAAGCCGTAAGCTGGATTATCCACCTCTTCGCGGACGACCCATTTGTGGTTTTTAACAAGTTCACCGGTGTTTGTATCCGTGTAAGTGACGGCGTAAATAAGGGTTTCATAAGCACCTGTCACTTCACCTTGGGCCCCTTCCATTCCCGGCATATGATCCGCTAAAATGGTCACTTCATCTCCAACGTTAAATTCCGGATTTTCAGCAATGACCATATCAGCGGGAACTTCGCCAGAATGTTCCATGTGCATGTCCATCTCCTCTGTTGATTCAGACTCTTCCACTGAACGGGTTGCGACTTCACTAGAGCTCACCATTTCACTTGATTGGGCGATGGAAGATTCTGTTTCGATTGATTCGGTCTCATTGGTTGCGTTGTTACCGCAAGCAACAAGGAGTAAAGAAGCAGAACTTAGACTAATTAAAGTGAGTAATTTTTTCATCGTCATCTCTCCTTTTAATTGGGTTATCTTTATTATAAAACTCAGCGTTTATTTTTTCTATTGATTCAATTATTCAAATGGTTGGGTCATCGTCTTTTTGCTTTAAAAACTAATTTTTACTAACAATTATGGTACAATAATAGTATTGAAATGAATAAAGGAGCGATTGATTTGCCAAAGTCATTCAAACAACTAATGGGGTTAGTTTTAATGGGGATTCTTGTGGCCCCGACGGCTCTTGAAGGAGCGATCGTTTACGCCCAAAGTGAAGATATTTCGCCCATTGAGTCGGTAGAATTCGGACAACCGTCTTCTTCCTCGTCTCCATCAGAGGAAACTCTTGAGGACGAAAGAATGGATGAAGAAATTAAAGAAGAAACTGAAGAAGAAAGTTCAGATCAAGAAAGTGCTGAATCGTTAGACGAAGATGCGACTGCGACGGACCAGCATCCAGCGATTGATTTAATGAAACGATTAGGCGAGATGCAAACAGGGATCGTCTCAGACTACACAGTCATTGACTATTTAGACGAAGGTGGCGAAGTGTTAGCCCGTACTTCAACTTTAATTAAAGACGGGAATCACTACTTATTAACTGATCAACAAGATCAAAAAGTCCCTCAAACAGCTTTAATTGCCATGAATGAGGAAACTCATCAAATTGAAGAAATTTATGAGCCAGTGAAAGATTTGATGCGTAATGTCAATCATGCGACCGAACAAGGATTTGAAGAAGGAATGACTTCGGAATTAGAGGCTTTAACGGGATTAACAGCAGATCAGATGAATGCTTTATCTGATTTATATATTGATCAAACGGACCAACAAGAAGAATACCAATCCTTATTAGAGCATACCGAAGCAACCAGTGACTTTTTATTTTTACTCGGAGAGCGCTTTATTAATCAGCCGGGACGTACGGAACAATTAGAAGAAGTTGCTCCTGAAGTGTATCAATTAGAAATTACAGATGAATTACTTGAAGAATTAAAACAATTGATCGAAGAAGAAAAGGACCAATTTGAGTCGGTAGAAGACGTGGCGTCACTATTTGAAAATGGTCAAGCAAGTACGATGTTATTTAACACCGCGGCGATGGAGTATGGCATTGGAACATTGAGTCAACAATCCGCCATTGAATACTACTTTAGCGCTCAAGGTAAATCATTACGCCTTCCAACCAGCGAGCAAGTGGTGAGTTTAGATGAGTTGTTAAATAGAGCCCACGGCGACGTGGAAGAAGCGAATGAGGAGACTCCTTTACAAGAGGAAGAATAGAAGAAAGCGGTTTATTTTTCTTGCGTGAAGTATGATACAATAGAAGGTAGTTAGACACAAATTAGGAGGATATTTATGTTTTCAAGTAAAGATCAATTAGCGATGAACACATTGCGTGCTTTAAGTATGAACCAAATTGAAGCAGCCAATTCTGGTCACCCGGGACTTCCACTAGGAGCGGCGCCAATGGCTTACGCCTTATGGGCAGAACATTTACGCGTGGATCCGGCAAACAGCCAATGGATGAACCGCGACCGTTTTGTTTTATCAGCAGGACATGGATCTGCTTTACTTTACAGCTTACTTCATATGGCTGGTTTTGATGTAACCATTGACGATTTAAAACACTTTAGAAAAATGAATAGCCGCACACCGGGTCACCCAGAGTATGGCTACACTGACGGAGTGGAAGCAACCACTGGACCATTAGGTCAAGGAATTGCTCAAGCAGTGGGAATGGCAATGGCTGAAGCTCACTTAGCCGCTCAATATAACCGTCCAGGTCATGATATTATTGACCACTACACTTATACATTAGTCGGTGACGGAGATTTAATGGAAGGAATTTCTTACGAAGCTGCTTCTTACGCCGGTAAGATGAAGTTAGGTAAACTAATCGTTTTATACGATAGTAACGACATTTCCTTAGACGGTGACTTAGACATGTCTTTCGTTGAAGATGTTAAAGGTCGCTTCGAAGCGCAAAACTGGCACTACTTACGTGTGGATGAAGGGATGGATATTCAAGCCGTTTCTGATGCGATTGAAGAAGCGAAAAAAGTCACAGACAAACCAACCATGATTGAAATTAAAACAGTGATCGGATTCGGCGCGCCAGACGCTGGAACGAATAAAGTGCACGGGGCACCTATCGGTCAAGAAGGTTGGGACGCAGTGAAAAAAGCGCTTGAGTGGACTCATGAAGACTTTGAAGTACCTCAAGAAGCTAAAGATCAATTTAAAGAACGTGTCTTTGACCGTGGTCAAACAGCTCACCAAGAATGGAAAGAAGCTTTTGAAGCTTACGAAAAAGACCATCCAGAACTTGCGAAAGAATTAAAAGCAGCCTTTAACGGTGAATTACCAAAAGATTACGCTAAAGGGTTAGAATTAGTGGACACTGATACAGAAGCTGAAGCGTCACGTATTTCAAGTAGCCGTGCGATTCAAGCTTTAGGTCAAAACATTCCGTATTTCTGGGGTGGATCAGCTGACTTATCTAGTTCAAACAAAACAATGAACGAAGAAGATAGCGACTTTATGCCAGACAACTACGCTGGACGTAACATTTGGTACGGAGTACGTGAGTTTGCGATGGCAGCGATGATGAACGGAATTGCCTTACACGGCGGAACAAGAACTTATGCCGGAACGTTCTTTGTCTTTACAGACTATTTAAAAGGTGCGGTTCGCTTATCTGCTCTATCAAAACTACCAGTCACTTACGTCATGACTCATGATTCTATTGCGGTCGGTGAAGATGGACCAACTCACGAGCCGATTGAACAATTAGCAGGTTTCCGCGCGACACCTAATTTAAATACAATCCGCCCAGCGGATATGAACGAAACCTTTGTCGCATGGCAAATGGCTGTTGAATCAAAAGATCGTCCGACAATGTTGGCGCTAACTCGTCAAGATTTACCTGTTTTAGAAGGAACAAAAGCGTTAGCCGAAGAAGGTGTTCGTAAAGGAGCTTACGTATTATCTCCGGCTAAAGGGGACACACCAGAAGGTATTTTAATTGCGACAGGTTCTGAAGTCGCTTTAGCTTTAGAAGTTCAAGAAACGCTACAAGAAGAAGGAATCGACGTGTCCGTTGTTTCTATGCCATGTCAAAACTTATTCGACGAACAAGACGCAGAATATAAAGAAAGTGTCTTACCATCTGAAGTAAGAAACCGCATGTCCATTGAAATGGGTGCGACCTTTGGTTGGGAGCGTTACGTTGGTCTAGACGGTGTGACTGTCGGATTAGACCGCTTCGGTGCTTCAGGAAATGCCAACGACATTATTCCAGCTTTAGGCTTTAATACAAAAGACATTACAAAACGTTATTTAGACGTATTTTCTAAATAAAAACGAAACGAACAAAAAGGTTGCCTTTAATTAAAAGGCGGCCTTTTATTTTTAAATATAAAAGTTGTGTAAACTTTGAAGAGTGGGTACAATGGAAGTGTAATTATTTGAAATGAATCTAAGCAGAAAGGAAGTGAAAACGTGTCATTAAGAAAACCACCTAAGTTTACGACAGGACGGATTGTCTTGACGGCTTTATTTTTTTTAATTCAGTTAGTATGGGGCTTTGCGCTCTTCTTTCGCTTTTTAGAGTATTCAATTTGGCTACAAGCTATTTTGCGAGTGGCGTCTTTATTTATGATTTTATATTTATCGAACCAAGAAGATAACCCAACTTATCGGATGAGTTGGATATTATTAATTGCGTTATTCCCCATGTTTGGAACGTTAGTTTATTTGACGATGGGAAACAGTCGCCCGACGCGTAAAATGTCTAAACAATTATCTGAAGAAATTGCGGCCCATGCTGGGGAAATGGATGATGTGCCATCAGCGGTTAATTTATTAAGTGAATACGACCCCCGTCTAGGTGGGTTGGCTAAGTATGTTGAAGACTACGCCCATATGCCCGTTCATTTAACTCCTAACGTCACTTATTATCCAACGGGGGAAGATTGTTTTGAACATTTACTCGACGCTCTTCGATCCGCGGAAGAATTTATTTTTATTGAATTTTTTATTGTCGATACCGGGTATATGTTGGATTCGGTTTTAGATATTTTAGAAGAAAAAGTGAAAGAAGGCGTCCAAGTTCGCTTTATTTATGACTTTTTTGGATGTATTACCCGGTTGCCGAATAATTTTGCCCAACTTTTAGAAGAACGTGGTATTCGTGCCTTTGACTTTAACCCATTTACACCGATTTTTTCTTTATCGATGAATACTAGAGATCACCGCAAGATAGTGGTTGTGGATGGGAAAGTAGGTTTTTCCGGTGGGATTAACTTAGCTGATGAATACATTAATAAAATCGAGCGATTTGGTCATTGGAAAGATACGGTGGTTCGCATTGAAGGGCCTGCAGTATGGAATATGACGACCATGTTTTTGACTATGTGGAATGCTTTTTATCCTTTAGATGACGATTATCATCCCTTTAATCCTTATTCCTTTGAAGAAGAAGCCAAAAAAATTAGTCAAGGAGATGAAGCGTTACTAAATGAAGGGTTGTCCCAACCTTTAAGTGATTCTCCTTTAGATGATGAACCGATGGGGGAAAATATTTATATCGAGATTTTGTCTATGGCCACAGATTATGTCTATATGTATACCCCTTATTTAGTGTTAAGTAATAAATTAGAAGAAGCATTAAAGTCGGCGGCTAAAAGAGGCGTCGATGTGCGGTTAATGACGCCGGGTATTCCTGATAAAAAAATGATTTATCGTTTAACAAGAGCCCATTATCCGGCTTTAATTAAAGCTGGGGTCAAGATTTTTGAATATTCACCGGGCTTTTTACACGCTAAAACCTTTGTTAGTGACGACAAAGTCGGAACAGTCGGGTCGATGAATATGGATTACCGTTCTCTTTATTTAAACTTTGAATCGAATGTTATTTTATATTGTCACCCGGAACTTAAACGCATTAAAGAAGACTTTTTAAGAACTCAATCTCAATCAAAACAAGTCTTTTTATCCGATACTCGTTTAGGGTATTTAGGGCAATTGTGGAATTCAGTTCTTGGTTTAATTGCACCGTTTGTTTAATCATTAAATGAAAAGGAGTGTTTCAAATGAAATGGGAAAATATGAGGCAAAGTCGTAACGTTGAAGATCGTCGTGGCCAAACACCGAGAGGTCCTGTACCAAGTGGCATGGGAATGGGTCGCGGGGGCGGCATTAACCCGGGTATTTTATTTTTACTGTTACGTTCAAGAGTGGGCCGTTGGATCTTAATTTTAGGGGTCTTATTTATGCTGTTTGGTGGCGGTCTAGGTGGTTTATTAGGCGGCAACACGAGCTCAGTTAACATCCCTCAAAATACTCCAAACGCTCAAGTGGAAACTCACCAAGTTCCCCAACAAAGTGCTTATGACGAAGATGCAGCTTTTGTATCCGCCGTCTTAGCCAGTACAGAAGATGTGTGGGAGGAAATCTTTAAACAACACGGCCAAACTTATGTACCTCCTAAGTTAGTTCTTTATACCGGAGCGGTTCAAACTCAAGGGTGTGGGTTCGCTAGTTCAGCGGTCGGTCCTTTCTATTGTCCAGGGGACGAAAAAGTTTATATTGACTTAGATTTTTACGATGAACTGCAAACGAAATTCCAAGCGCCAGGAGACTTTGCGATGGCTTACGTTATTGCCCACGAAGTCGGTCACCACATTCAAAACATCTCAGGAATTATGGGAGACTATAACCGAGCTCGTCAAGGAATGAGTGAAACTCAAGCTAACGAACTAAATGTGCGCTTAGAACTGCAAGCAGACTACTTTGCCGGCGTATGGGCAAGGTATGTAGATGAACAGGGTTATTTAGATATTGGTGACTTAGATGAAGCCCTTCAAGCAGCTTACGCTGTTGGAGATGATACGCTACAAGAACAAGCCTATGGACGCGTAGTTCCCGATAGTTTTACCCACGGAACATCAGCTCAACGTCAAAACTGGTTTAAACGCGGCTATCAATATGCTGACTTAGGACATGGAGATACATTCAATCAGTCCATCGATTAAATTATTGGAAAGAAAGAGGAAACATGCCATCAGATTCATTCGACCCACGTACAGGTCAACAACAAGTTAGTCATCGTAAATATTGGATTGCGCTTATTTCAATCGCAACATTAGGATTTTTAATTATTGGTTTATCAATTGTCAAGCCGGAATTTTTCCCTTTTATCAATTCTCAAGCTCACCAAGCAAGGGAAGCGATTAATCATTTATATTCTGATGAACAAAAGGTTTATTTAAATGCCGGCATCTCTCTTGACGACATTAAGCGCGCTCAAGAGGAAGTCGATCAAGTTAAGGGGCGTCAAAAACAAACCCTTCAAGACCAATTAAATATTGTTAAAGCAAAGTATGACGGAATTCGTCATTTAAGTGAGATTTATGACGTCACGGGTCCGCTTATTTTATCCGATGAAATCGCTGAAGATTTACCTTTAAGAGCGGGCGTCACGGTGTCAGATATTGAAGAACGAGATCATACGGACCAATTTACTCGCCGAGACGAATTGGTTGAAAAAATGAGCGAACTCTTTACTCGAGCAAAGCAAATGGCCCAGTCTTTTGATCAAGTAAGACAACAGATTGCTACTTTGGAAACCATTGACATTAAAGACGAAGAAAGTGTGCGTCAGTTTAAACATCAAGTAGATGAAGTGGAAGGACAGCTCGCAACAATTAAAAACCAACCCGGCTCGCAAACGGTCAAAAAAGAACTGGATGAAGTATTAGATGAAGCCCTGTATGATATTGTCGCTGTTCATCGTAGCCACCCTTTAAGTGAAGAGATGGTGGAGAACTTAATGAGTCATCAAGTATTAGGTCCTTACATTGCAGGAACAGCTCTTGATGAACGTAAGTCAGTAGCGTTAACCTTTGATGATGGCCCCCACGAAAATACTTACCGCGTGTTAGATTTATTGGATGAATTTGACGTTAAAGCGACCTTTTTCCATGTGGGTGGATTTGTAGACGCTCATCCGGAAATTACTAAAGAAGTAGTTGAACGCGGCCATGAAATTGCTAACCACTCCTATGGTCACCCGGATTTAGCGACGCTACCTGACGAGGAAGTCATTAGAGAAATTCAAGACGCTCAAGATTCCATTGCGGAAGCCACTGGGGTCACACCCACTCGCTACCGCATGCCTTTTGGTAGTGGAGGGCAACGGGTTATCCAGCTCATTCCCGAATTATCATCAGTAATGTGGAATGTGGATTCTCAAGATTGGCAAAGTCAAGATAGTCAAGTGATCTATCAACATACAATGGCGACGATGTTACCCCAATCGGTAGTTTTATTCCACGAAACCATTCCGGCATCGGTGGACGCTTTAAAGCGCATCATTCCTGAATTAAAAGAAAAAGGATACGAGTTTGTTACCTTAGATGAGATTAGTTATGATTATTTAAACGACAGTTTCTAAAGGAAGAAGAGAAAAGAGGTTGTATATGCGAAATCAAACATTGACGATTCAACAAACAACACCCATTCAAAGTGTCACCGTTCAACATGACTCTTTAAAAGTTCAAGAAAGGGTAACTCAAATGTTACCTTTAACAGCGGAACAATTGACTTTGTATTTAGAAACGGTTATTTCACCCAATCCATTTATTGAAATGGTTTACCCTAAAGAAGTGAAAGTAGCCCAAGTGGATGAAGATCATCAAATTGTTAAAGGACAAGCCCATCAAAAAGGGTTACCCCAAAGTTTGCATTTATATTTGTCTCAACAAATTATGCATCAAGATCCTAGTCCTATGCGTGAAGTGATGCTGTCGTTAATTGATCAGTTGGATAAAAGAGGGTACATTACCCGTTCTTATAAAGAATTAGCTAAAGAAATGGATGTTCATGAAGTGTTGATGCTTGATGCGCTAAATTACTTTAAACGACTTGACCCGGCAGGTATTGGTGCTAAAGATTTAAGGGAAGCTTTATTAACACAAACGTTGCGAGATGATAACGCACCGACTTTAGCGCGTTATTTATTAGATGAACATTTCGACAAAATTGCGACAGTCAGTTCTAAAGAACTAGCAGACTCTTTAGGGGTGGACCAAGAGGCAGTGGAGGAAAGTATAAGTTACTATCAAACGCTTAATCCTGCCCCTGCTTCTTTATTCCACGTCGATCATCATGAACATTTAGTCACTGACTATTCATGGGAAGCTTTAGATGATTCCAGCGCTACGTTAACTTATCACGGCGAATTTTATCCAACAGTGGAATTTAATAAAGCTTATTATGAAGAAATGGCTTCTATTAAAGATGACGCCGAGTTACAAGAGTTTGTTGTGGAACAAAAAGAACATTACGATCAATTAAATGAAGCGTTTGAATTGTATCAACAGTTGATGGTTAAAGTGGCCGCCAAAGCCACTCAACAACTATTTAATTGGTTAATGGAATCTGTCGAGCAGCCGTTAACCATTGATGTGGAAAAGATTGCCCACGAGCTAGACATTGATATCCAGTGGGTTCAAGATACGTTGTACAACAAAAACATTCAAATTAAAGAACAAGTTTACTCTTTTAATGATTGGTTGCCAGAAGTTCTTGAAGATTCTTTTAACTTTATTCCACCTGTCGCTCAATCGATTGTAAAAGATGTTTTACAAAACGAGCCGACCGCGTCTATTGAGCAAATTCAGGACCGTTTAAAAGAGGCGGATTTCTATTTAGGGGATTTGGAAGTCGAACTATTTGTCGCTCAACTGGAAGATTAATAATGGAGGCTGTGACATAAGTCGACAGTTTCTTTAGAAAAACAACCCCGTCAAAACATTTATTCATCATGTTTTGACGGGGTTTTGGTATAATTAAGTATCGAATTGAATGAATAAAAAAGGCAGGAGACCACAACCTCCTGCCTAAGACAATCCAGAAAGGACTATCTCTAATGAACGGACTTAAGTATACCACATCTTCTCCCGAAATCATAGTCTCTGTTAACTTTTCACTCCCTCAAGACCACATTGCTCGAGTCATTCATGACTTTGTTGAATCGCTTGACATTCCAGAAACTTCCGGGTTTGGCCGTCCCATCG
>NZ_FNEL01000067.1 GCF_900100125.1 Dolosicoccus paucivorans
AAAGTTTCACCTCTGATCGTGGGAAAGAATTTGCTTGTTATTCAGACATCGAACAACAAAACATCGCTTTTTACTTTGCGGATGCTTACAGTGCCTGGCAGAGAGGGACTAACGAGAATTCCAATGGATTACTCAGAGAATTTTTCCCTAAACGCACAGATCTAGCTAAAATTACGGAACATGATCTTTTCAATGCGCTATGGTTGATAAACAATCGACCTAGAAAATGCTTAGATTTTAAAACACCTTTTGAAGTACTCATGCACGAACTCGTTCAGTTAGAATAACTTTTTGTCGCAATAATTATTGCAATTCATCTTAAAAAATCATTTAATTCATCTTCTGTATCAAAACGCCCTGAATATTTACCTTCATACTCGCCTTTTTCAGTATAAAAAGTACCATAAAGCTCATAAAATGGCTTTGATACAAAATTCTCTATCTCTTGATTTCGTTGATAAATCATAAATAAAGTTGGTGTTTGCACTCGTCCGATACTAAAAACGCCATTCAGACCGTTATTCTGCATATACAACGTATATAAACGTGATAAGTTCATTCCAACCAACCAATCGGCAATCTGTCTAGTCTGTGCTTCTTTATAAGTAGAATAAAATTGTTTACCGTCTTTTAAGTTCTTCAAACCTTTTCTAATTTCATCAGTTTCAAGTGAGTTTAACCATAATCTTTTAATATCTTTTTTACCATTTCCCGAAAGATTAATTATTGATCGTGCAATATTTTCTCCTTCTCTATCACTATCTGTACCTATAATAATAGTATCAGCATTATCTAAATGCTTTTTAACAATGTTAAATTGTTTTGCAGCACCTTTTGAGACCTCAAATTTATATTGATCAGGAAACATTGGTAATTGCTCTAAACTCCATTTTTTCCAATCTTTATTATACTTTTCAGGTTCTGCTAAACTAACTAAATGACCATAACCATATGTAATTATCGCACTTGGTAATTCATCATCTGACACTTCAAAATAACCATTTTTCTTTTTTGATTGTTTAAAAGCTTCTGCATAACTTTGAGCCTGACTTGGTTTTTCAGCTAAAATAACTGTATTCATACTCTAACTCCTTTTCTAAAAAGAAAAAGTCATTGATCTACTATGTTTCTAATAATCTTTTCTATAAATACCCGCTCTTTGTCTATATCTTCTAAAAGTACGTTCATTGATACCAGTTTTTTCTTCAACTTCTCGATCACTTAACCCTTGCTTAAATAATTCAAAAGCATGTTTTAATCTAGGATTGTCTTTTGAATATTTGAAAGGTTTACCTTTATACTTCCCTTGTTTTTTAGCTATTTCAATCCCTTGTCTTTGTCTTTCTAAAATAGCTTCACGTTCTTTTTCTGCTTGATATTTATATAGCTCAATAATTAAATTCTGCAATAATTGTCTTAAATTATCATCTTCAACTCCTCTTAAAGAAGGTAAATCTAATATTTCAATTGTCGCACCTTTTATTCTTATTTCATCAAGTGTCCTTGTTAACTCCTTATTATTTCTTCCTAATCTATCAAGTTCAGAAACAACCACTATATCGCCTTCTCTTATGAAACTAAGCATTTCTTTTAAAGCTGGTCTATTTCTATCTTTCCCACTTAAATCATCTGTATATATTTTGTAGCAACCTGCTTTATTTAAACTTTCAATCTGCCGAGCAAAGTTTTGATCTTTATCACTTATTCTTGCATAACCGATTTTATGTTTTTCTTTATTCAATAAAACCACCTTATATATATGACCTATTTATATGTCCTAACATATTTATTGTAACTAAAATGCTTAACAAATGCACATATAACAACATTTATAAGTGTAAATTTTGGTTTTATTTCGCACTAACTTCAAGCGCTATGTTGCACTAATAGAACAAAAAAAGACTATTTCGCTAAATGAAATAGTCCTTTTTGTTACTTATTTTACTCCAATAACTAAACTATCTCGTGCAGCTTCAACTACTTCTGTCGTGATAGTTTCAAGGTTATTGATTTCTAATATTCTTTCGATTTGGGTGAAAAGTCTTTGGATAAGTCGAAAGTTTCCACTGGTAATTTTAATAATACTAGTGACAGCTTCATAATTAGCAAAATCTTCCAGTTGGACAGATAATCCTAACTCTTCCCATTTGTATTCCAGAATATGGTGGATCTCGTCTTTACTCAATCTGTCAAATTCATGGGCAAAACCTATTCTCGAGTAGAGTTGAGGATAACGAGCCAATCGCTTTTCTATACCCGGCATTCCAATAAAGATCATAGCCACATCTTTTTGGTCATAAATATCTCTTAATTGTTCTAAATGCTGTACTTTTAATCGATCTATTTCATCAATAATAATGAGATCAATTTCTTCATACACATTCGTTGAGTATTTTTCTTCTGCTCCTAACTGAAGAACTCTATACATACTTTTAACCATACCCATTTTACCACCGATCATATCGATTTCATTCGTCATTTTAGTCGCCCGTATATAGAGTTAATGGAGGAAGTTCTTGGTTTATGAGAACACCTCTTTCCTACGATTAAATAAAATTAATCGTCAATTTTTATTTATCTAAGTAACGATAAAGCGTTGACTTGCTGATTCCTGTCATCTCAACAATTTCTTTCACACTATATTCTTCACTTTTGTACAATTTTATTGCTCGTTCGATATCTCGTTGGTTCACAGGAGGGCGCCCGCCTTTTCGCCCTCTAGCTCGAGCACTTTTTAAACCTTCTTTTGTACGTTCAACAATCAAATCTCGCTCAAATTGGCTAAATGCTTGAAATACAGTCATCATAAGCCGACCATGTGGAGTGGCAGTATCAAAATTCTCTTTTAAGCTGATCAACTTTATATTATGTTCTTCAAAGTAATTTACAAGTTCAATTAAATCTTTTGTACTGCGACCCAAACGAGAGAAGCTTTCCACGACAACTGTATCACCTGGACGCAATTTATCTTTCAGTCGATTTAATTGCGGACGGTTAGCTTTGGTTCCCGTCATCTTTTCGGTCAGTATTTCGTTGCAGTTATGTTCATTGAGCAAATCCAACTGACGAGACAATTCTTGTGATCGTGTACTTACCCTTGCATACCCATATATATACCCACTCATAATCCTCTTCCTTCTCTATTTTGATTTTCTCAATTGTATCATAAAGGGTGGGTAAAGATACGTAGATAAAGAGCAAAGTTTTGGCACTAAAAAACCCTTCTTCTAGTCTATAAAAGTTGTTATTTAAAATCGTCCCATAATCGATTGTTTTTGAGACAAAGTAATTTATAAAAAATATGCCTCTAACGTTTTTAGCACGTTAGAGGCATATAAACTTCAGAAACTTATTAGTATACCTAAACCTTTTTGAGTTTTGATTGGATTAGTTAGATTTTAACAATCGAAGCCCATTCAGAATAACAACCAATGTACTTCCTTCATGAATAATGACACTGATTGCAATATCCGTTAAGCCTAAGAAACTAACGACAACTAAAAAGGCAACAACGGCCATTGAAAAAATAACATTCTGCCAAATGACACGATTCATTTTCGTAGATATATTATGAGATTGTACCAATTTGGATAAATCGTTTTGCATTAAAACTAAATCCGATACCTCTACTGCCACATCGGTCCCATCTCCCATAGCGATTCCCACATCTGCGTTTACGAGAGCGGGGGCATCATTCACTCCGTCTCCAACCATGGTAACTACACCGTATTTTTCTTTTTGTTCGTCTATAATTCTGGATTTGTCTTCCGGCATGACATTCGCATTCACTTCATCTATTCCTAATTGTTTAGCGACTGCTTTACCCGTCATTTCTGAGTCACCAGTAATTAATGTGGTGTGTATGCCTTGTTCTCTGAAATAATCAATGGTTTCTTTTGCATGCTCACTCGGAACATCCATGAGGGCAATAAGACCTATAACAGCCTCATCTACTGCTACGTATACGACCGTCTTACCTTCTGACGACCATTCATTATTTAAACGACTATATTCATCTGAAACATCGTCAAACGAAGTCGGTTTTCCTATACGATAATTTCTCCCTTTGTAATCTCCTGTCAATCCTTTGCCGATCTGGTTTTCTACTTCGATAGTTAGTTTATTTTTTTGCTCAAACTTTCTTAGAATAGCATCTGCTAAAGGGTGATTGGATTCTTTTTCAAGAGCTACTACGATATCAATCATGTTTTCTTCGTTCACGGAATCAGCAAAATAGTAATTGGTTACTTCAGGTTTTCCTTTAGTCAAGGTTCCTGTCTTATCAAACGCAATTGCTTGAGTATCGGCTAATTGAGACAGGTAAGAACTACCTTTTGAAAGGACGCCTTTTTTGGCCAAGTTAGAAGTCGTCGATAAAGTTACCGATACAGTAGCCGCTGCTAAAGCACAGGGTGAAGCTGCCACTAAAAGGACCAATCCTCTATAGATACTTTGTGACCATGTCCAGTCTAGGAGAAAAGGAGCCAATAACATGAATAACGGAATGGCAATTAAAACAACTGTAACGTATTTCGGTTCAAATTTTTGGATTATACTCGCAGCTTTTGTTTGGTTGTCTTGGTTCTGGTTTACTAACTGTAAAATTTTTGAAAATACTGTATCTTTATTTTCTTTAGTGACTTCCATTGTGAAAGTACCTGTTCCATTGATTGTACTTCCGAAAACGTCGTCTCCTTTGGACTTCTCTTTTGGGATACTTTCTCCATTAATAGATGACTCATCAATGGACGTAGAGCCTGACAAAATGACGCCATCAATGGGGACTTGATCGCCATTCAATACTTGAAGTTGATCTCCCACTTTTAATTCACTGACGTCAACATTTTTTGTACTGCCATCAGGCTGGATTAACCGGGCAGTCGTTGGATTCATTTCGAGTAATTTCGTGATTTCTCGTTTACTTCTTCCTTCTGCATAATCTTCCAAAAAATGTGCACCAGAAAAAATAAGAATCAATAATGTACCTTCCCAAAAATTCCCCATTAAAGAAGCGCCAATGGCCGCTAATCCCATCAAAATGTGAGAGTTGGGCATGAACTTTTTTTGAACTTTGGAGTTCTCGATTGTTTCTCCAAGGCCTTCAAGAATAATGACATGATATCCTGCACTGATTGTAGCGATTGAGAATAAAATATTTCGCATTAACTGATAATCTTCATTCAAAAATAAAGCGATCACCGCTAAGGCTAAACCAATAAAGTATAAAACGATTGGCATTTTTCCGTGTTCATGGTCATGGTCGTGGTTGTGATTATGTTTTTCTTGAGATTGTTGTTCTTCGATAGTTTCCATTTTTATCACCTTCCTATATAATTCCTTTGATTTCCATTCATTTACTTATTAAATCACACAAATTCCCACTAAAAGAAGAGAAGTATTCATGTAATTTCCATTGTCTCTGACTCCTTTCAGTTGTCCCATATGTAAATCGGAATGATTATGATTTACATATGAAGTTACATTCATATGTTTATAAAATCATATTAACTCACTGTATGAGTTTTGTCAAGACAAGATGCTTCTTATTCAAATGGACTACTATTGCTGATACAAAAGTCTTAATTTTGTCTATAAACAAAAAACTAGCATCGTTTTACTCATGTGGTATTATATATATGAATGGAAAATCATGTGAGAGGAATAAGAGCATATGGATACATCAACAACTTCGCCAATCAATAAAGAGAAGATCCAATCAATAAGCAAAGTATTCAAAGTGATTAGTGACCCTACACGCTTGTCAATTCTCTTTCTTTTACAGAAAGAAGAGCTCAGTGTTGGAAACATTGTGCTTGCATTGGATATGGAACAGTCCGCGATTTCACACCAACTAAAAATATTGAAAGATTCACGTTTAGTGAAGGCAAGAAGAGAAGGGAAAAGCATGGTTTACAGTCTTGATGATCTTCATGTTTTCAGTATTCTCGAACAAGTCTTAACTCATATCAATGAACAAGAACAATAAGAGCAAATAATATATAAAACTAAATGGAGGTTTTTAAAATTTCAAAATCAGAGAAACAAGAAAAGCACTCGCACCAAAATCAACCGAAGAAAAATATAAAAATTGCTTTTTTTATCAACTTTATTTTTTCTATAACTGAATTTTTCTTTGGGTCTCTTTTCAATAGTGTGTCAATTATGTCCGACGCGGTTCATGATTTAGGGGATTCCATTTCAATTGGTTTCGCTTGGTTTTTCCAGGGGTACTCAGAAAAACAGCAAGATGAACAGTTCACTTTTGGTTATAACCGATTTTCATTATTAGGGGCGCTGATAACTGGAGTAGTGCTGATCGGTGGCTCATTCTTTATGATTTACCGAAGTATCCCACGTTTGATTGATCCACAACCGGTTAATTACAGCGGCATGTTTTGGCTTTCACTCGTGGCGATTGGGTTAAATGGGTATGCGGCTTGGATTTTAAGCAAAGGAACTTCGAAAAACGAAGGCATGTTGAACCTGCATATGCTAGAAGATGTATTAGGGTGGATCGGGGTCTTGGTTGTGAGTATTGTAATGAACTTTACCGAGGCTTATCGATTGGATCCAATCTTATCGATTTTGATAGCACTCTATATCCTCTATAAAACTGTACCTGAATTTTTAAGCACAATGAAAATTTTATTGAACGGTTCGCCGGAAAATGTAAACGTAGAGAACCTGGCGAGCTCCATTAACAATATTCCTGCTGTAAAGGCCCTCTCTCATTTTCACATTTGGTCACTGGACGGAGAAGAAAATGCCCTTATCGTTACGGTTCTTATAGATTCTTCCGATATAAACAAGGCTAGGGAAATCAAAGAAGAAATTGCAGAGCTTGCCCATACATCGGGTGTAAAGAATCATATCACAATAGAAATAACTACAAGTAAAGACGAACTAGAAAAAGGGTATGCTTATGGCAGTTAAAGTATTTATATATTGAAAAAAGGACTATTTTAAATCGAGTAGGAGACTAGTCAATTAATGGCTAGTCTCCTACTCGATTTATTAGTGCAAAGCACCCCTTAAATTTAATGCAAAATAAAATTACAATTTACAATTTATAAGCAATAAATTTTAATATGAATTGTTTAGGTCTTTAAGGTATACTCAAATGACCTATTTATGTAATATTTTGAATTTAATGCACTTAATCTCTTGACTTTGATCTTCGGGTCTTGGCAAACTTGGGCAGTGAGCAGGCAGGCTTGCGAGTTTTGGGCAGACTTGTCCCTTGTATTTAAAAAGGAAAAGTCTACCGCTTCTTATCAAGTTTGACAAACTTGGTATAACTCACAGTATAGGAAGCTGAGAAGTATCCCTTTAGACTGTATTAACCGCTATTTTAGCGGTAATACGAACGCTTTAATGCTAACTCCTTGCCGACTGTTTGACTGTCCTTCGACAACTGCTTTCGCTTCTTATATGCGTTCTTCCGTACACCAGTTATACAGAGCCTATTTCGCCGCTTACTAGAAAATATTTGCTATTAAAGCAAAGTATCTACAAAGTCGTACAAAACAGGGTGCTTTAACCCACAACGAAATTTTTTGCGTTTTACCATGAGTAGCGCAACCTACTTTTAGGCTTTTACTTGAGCTTTGCAAATCTTTACTCAATGAGGACATTAACCAGAAGGGATCTGCTGTTTAACGCCCCACGAATTCCTTTTAACTACGGCTCGTGACACCACATTAACGTTCTATATATTCAATTTTTAACACCAAAAAAGGGCATCAGCTTTCGACTGATACCCTTCTCTATCTATGTATTTTGCTAAAAATCTATCCAGTTATCCCTTGTTGTAAACGTTTATATCAAATCGTTGTAAGGGTATCATACATATGTGACACGAAAACATAAAAAAAAGAGGAGCTTCTGGTACACTATATTTAACGAATAAAAAACCATAGTGTGAAAGGAAGCTCCCCATGAAGTCAATTATAACAGAAGAAATGCGATATAGGCAAAAAGTTGTTGAGTATGCGGAAAAATATGATAATAACGCCAAAGCAGCCCGTCGTTATGGCACAAGCCGTCAAAACGTCCAACGTTGGCGCAAGCGTTACGATAAGACGTGGGATAGCTTACGTAACAAAAGTCGCCGTCCTCACAGTCATCCAAACCAACATACTCAAGAAGA
>NZ_FNEL01000015.1 GCF_900100125.1 Dolosicoccus paucivorans
TAGATGAAGACTTTCTTAAGGAAGTAACCTTCAAGCGAAATATCATTCCACGTAAATCTCTTAACTACTACACTCCCCTGGAGGTTTTCTTGGCCCATCTTTTGGATCAAACACCTGGATATTATGCCAACCACTTAAGAAATATGGTTTCATCAAGCACCTGACTCCTCAAGAGTCGCTAGCGCTTTTCCTCTTGACCAGCCAGGAGCTTGATGAAGGGAGTTGTTTAAGGTGGTTAGCACAAGTATGTCACCAAGTTCAATCACTCATAATATAGTGTAGAAATTTCTAACTTAAATTGACAATCGAGATAGTAAAAACTCAATCAATCAGGGTCATATCTCCTGCTTTAATCGCTCCTTGTTTTAATAAAATGCGATAAAAGACATAAGATAATACTGCGGGTAAAATAAAATGTACGACTAAAAGATATAAAAAGATCACTCCAGGTGAATAGGTGCCCTTCATTGCTTGAAAAGTACTTATTTGCCCTACTAGACCACTCGATCCCATACCAGCTCCTAAAGGTGTATTTTCTACTGGCATCCATACTGTGGCGATAGGTCCTAAAATAGCTGCGGCTAAAGTAGGAGGAACCCAAATTTTCCAATTTCGGATAATATTAGGCACTTGCAACATGCTCGTTCCTAGCCCTTGCGCCAGGGATTCATTTAATCCATTATCCTTATAAGAAATGACCGCAAAACCAATCATTTGAGCAGTACATCCAATCGTAGCCGCTCCTGCAGCGATTCCCGATAAATTTAACATAATACATAAAGCTGCTGAAGATATAGGTAATGTTAATACCATTCCAACAATAACAGAGACTAATATTCCCATAACAAAAGGATGTTGGTGAGTCGCAAGGATAATAACTTCCCCTAAATAAACCATCACTTTATTTAATATTGGACCAAATACAGCTGCAACCAAAAAACCGATGATTAAAGTAACAAACGGAGTGACAATAATATCAATTTTCGTTTCTTTACTAATTAGTTTACCTATTTCAACGGCCAAAATTGTCGCAATAAAAGTTCCCACGGGTCCACCTTGTTCGTACCCTGCTAACCCGACGGCTACAGATGTATAGAGAACTAAATAAGGCGCATTTAAACGATGAGCAATCGCCACAGCAATGGCTGCTCCAGTCGCTTGTTGGGCGATAGGCCAAATTTGTTCTGAAAGCATCGCTATATGAAACTGATCTCCTAGCGTTTTAATGATCGTTCCAATTAAAAGAGATGCAAACAAACCAAGAGCCATCGCACTTAGCGCATCAATAAAATATAAATTAAGGGATGGATATACGCCTTTTTTATTCATAAATTTTTTCATAGAGTAACCTCTCTTTCATCATTCATTCGGTTGAGTAGTCAATTCAATGAGAGAGTCCACTTCAATCACTTTGTTAAAATCTAATAACACTAAGTATGCTTTTAATACTGGTTGATGAAGGGCTGTTTCTAATGCTTGAGCATAAAGACTTAACTGAAAACGATATTTTTTAATTAAATCATCGATTTGAAATTGACGATCGAAATTAGAACGATACCGGTCAGTTTTATAATCAAATAAAATAATGCCTTTTGACGTTACTATGTAGCCATCAATAATTCCATGAACTAACAATTGATTATCATCTAATTGGTTTAATATATGATCTTTTATTTGATGTTTAAAAATAGTTCGTGCTGGTAATAAATAAGAAAAGGCTTGTTCTTTTTGCAGTTGGTGAGGTGCATGAATAATCCGTTGACCTAAATGAGACTGTAAAAACATAACAATTCCATCTAAAGAAATTTGATTTGCCTGCTCACTCGTTAACTCTTTTTTGGCAACTATTTTTTGTAATTGATCTTTAAGTTGATTTTCGTAATCTTTAACTTCAACCTTTTGAAACGCTTCAAAATTCAGTAGCTGTAAAAAATAGTGTGTGATTGTTCCTCTTTGGGCAGCGTCTGTTCTTTTTTCTTGCATAAATTGAGGCGGAGCGAATGTATCTTCCGTATAACGAATCGCTTGGAGTTGATCATTTTCTTCATTCAACAAATTCCGGCGATCTTCAAAAAATTGAATTTTATCAATCATCGGCTCTTCATAAAGACGTTTTAATTCGGAAACTGATTGATAGCTTGACGTCTTAGTGGCTAGATCAAAAGAATAAGAATTTTCTAAAAGCGTCATTAATTCTTTATTCAATGGTGTTTGTTGTTGTTTGGTGTAGTCACTAAACTCTTGAAACAATTCATTCACCCACTCTTTTTTAGACTGTTGCGTCGTCGAATGATAGCTATTATAAATCGTTTCAATGGACTGTTCATCAATGTATTCTTCATCTAACTGACTTAAGTTAAAGGAAGCCACGCTTTGTGGGTGAATATCCGTCAGACTAATTCCTTGTTGAATCCAGTCTAACCAACTATTAGCACTTTCTCTTAAATAAGTTGCGACTTGTTTTTGACCTTTAGGGGTCATTTGATTAATTTGATCTTTTTTATCTTCCCAAGTGTCTTCATCTTTAATGGTTCCTACTAAAATAAGTTGTTGTTCGCACCGCGTAAGAGCTACATACAGTTTACGCATTTCTTCTGCCTTTTCTTTACGAATTTCCTCCATCACAAAGGATTCTTTTAAAAAGGATCTAAACTTTAATAGCCTGTTGACATCTAAATAATGAGAAGCTAGCCCATAGTCTTTAGACGCTAAGGTTGTTTGATGGATATCTCTTAAATTAAAACCTTTTTCTATGTTCATTAAATAAACGATCGGAAATTCTAGCCCTTTACTTGCATGGACCGTCATCAAACGAACTGCTTGTAAATCTTCTTCCATTAATACCGGCTCGGATAAATCTTTATCATGAGCCAGCGCTTCTTCAATATAGCGAATAAACCCTAGAAGCCCTTTGAACTTCATTCCTTCAAATACTTCCGCACGTTCATAAAAGGCATGTAAGTTAGCTAGACGCTGAGCACCATTCGTTAAACCGGAGACATAATCTAAATAAAACGTTTCTTCATAAATTAACCAAATTAAATCAACGAGACTTTTTTCTTGATTTGTTTTTTGCCAATGTTTTAACTGGTCCATAAAATAAGCTAATTTATTTATCGTATCACGTTCGATTTCATCTAGTAGTTGATCTTTTTTATCGTGATAATACCGTTCCATAGCTTCCACAAAAAGACCGTTTTTTTGATGAATGCGAATCCGACTTAATTGTTCATCCGTTAAACCGACAAAGTAAGAACGCAATACCGCAACCATCGCAATGTCTTGTAGTGGGTTATCGATAACTTTTAATAAAGCAATCATCAATTGAATTTCTTGACGTTGGAAATAATTTTCAATTTTTTGAGATACGATAGGAATATTATAATGTTCAAACGCTCGTTGCAAAGCTAAAAATGGCGCCCGCGTTGAACTTAAGACAACAAAATCAGACCAAGTAACGGGACGCATTTGTTGCGTTTTTTTATCATAAATGAGTTCTTTATGATGAACCTTTTGTAGCATATCTTGAGCAATCAAATGACTTTGATATTCCACTGCTGTATTCCACTGACCAGTTTCTAACTTCTCAACAGAAGGAACGTGCAACTTTAACTGAACATTAAATTTAGAATCTGGAGCGGAAGGTTGAAATTGGTGGTTCCCTGTTACAAGAGCTTCATTTTTTCCGTAATTCATTTCTCCAAACTCTTGATCCATAATTCGTTCAAAAATAAAATTCGTAAATTGTAACACTTCATCGCGAGAACGATAGTTAGTATCTAAGACAATTAGCTGCCCGCCTTTGCCTTGACTAAATTGGTCGTACTTTTGTAAAAACAAGCTCGGCTCAGCCATTCTAAATCGATAAATAGACTGCTTAACGTCTCCTACCATAAACATGTTTCCCGATTGACCGGTCGGTTCTTTTGATAACCAATAAAGAATGGCTGCTTGAATATCGTTAATATCTTGATATTCATCAACTAAAATTTCTTTAAATAATTGCTGAAAATAGTAGGCTGCAGGACTAGCCGTTCTTTTTTTAGTCTGTTCATCGTAAGGAGCTAAAATATTTAACGTTAAATGCTCTAAATCGTTATAATCGATCACATTGTTTTCTACTTTGTAATCCCATAATAGTTTGCGGAAAGTTAATGTTAGTTGGCCTAAATCTTTTAAAATAGGCGCTACTTGTTTTTCCACCGCAAGGGTTTGATCATAAGAATAAGCAAAAATAGGCTTTATTTTATCTTCTACATTCTTTTTAGCGTCGTCTCTTAATTTTTTCATCTCTTGAATTGTTTCGTAGTCGCTCGATTCTTTATCGCGATTGGACGGCCAGCGACCAAAAGAAAGTGTTTGAGCCTCGTTAAAGACCGTTTTTAAGTCTCCTGCCGCTAAGTGTTCTAATAAGTTTGCTACTTGTTGTTGTTCAGCTAATAAAAGCCCTTCGTATTTTTCGACGGTTTCACTTTGACAAGACTTTAGTAAATCCAAACTATGGGCTAATAATTGATAGGAAATAAGAAGTCTTGACTTTAAATTAGGGTAAACAACGTCTTGATAAAGTGTACTATTAGTAAAGTGTTCGAAATCTCTAGAAAGATTGTCTACAGTCTTTAACCATTCATTAGGTTCAGGGTGAGAACTAGCAAAATGATGAAGTGAGACAATTAAGTTAAATAGCGCTTCATCATTGACTGTTTCTCCGTAGATACTTAAAAGATTCATATATCTATCTAAATGGTGAGAGGTTTCCTCTTCAACTAATTGATGCCAAACTTCTTGATACATTAATGCTTTTTGCGTTTCATCGGTCATTAGCTTGAAAGAAGGATTAAAGTCAATTAAATAAAAAAATTGCTCAATGACTCGTAAACAAAAGCTATGTAAAGTGCGGATATGACTGGTCGGTAGTTTTCTTAATTGTTCGACTAAATATTGTCTTGTCTTACCATCAGCCGTCTGATTGATCATTTCTTTTAGTTTACTTTCCATTCGCTCTTTCATCTCACCAGCGGCCGCTTCAGTAAATGTCACGACAAGCAGTTCATCAACAGAGGCGAATTCAGTCATTAGGTGATTAAATAATCGTTCAATTAACACCGTCGTTTTTCCTGAACCTGCTGAAGCTGAGACTAAAATATTGCTGCCTCGTTGATGAATCGCTTGCCACTGATCATCATTAAATCGAGCATTGTCAGGTTTAATGGGTATTAGATTGGCCATCATTTTCCTCCTTTTGATTTAGCTGATCACTCATCGCTTTTAAAACAGGATCGAGTTTATTACTAATCGTTTTGTATTTATATTGATGAGCATTTTGCGTCGCATCAAAACCAGAAATCGTTCGATAATCTGTTTGCAAGGACGTTGTATAACTAATTTCATCAATAAATGGCATCAGTTCAATATCACCTGATTGGATACGCTCACCTGCTTGTTGGAATAAATAAAAGACATACTCTTTTAATAATTCCCACTGCTCTAACGTAAAGGCTAGATTGTCTTTACGCACACCAGACTTAGTATAACTAACCGGATAAATAAAACTGCGCCCACTTCCTTCACCAAAACCTTCGACTTGTTTAATTGTATTCGCATCTACGGTTACAAACCCTTGATATTGGTTAGTTTGTAATCTTCTAGAAGAATCTAACGTTTTTTGGAAAGGATCGTCTTCTAAAGTCGCTTCCATAAATCCATGTAACATAGGTTGGTAAAAACCTCCTAAAGGATGACTTTCAGGATAATTTTCCATAACAATACTTAAATACGTTAATATTTGTAAATCTAAGCCGTAATATACATCTTGTAAGTCGAATTTTTTATGACCTGATTTGTAATCAACCACTTGTAAGTAAGGTTGATTGTCCACTTGCAGTTGATCAATTCGGTCGATCTTTCCTGTTAGCGATAGTTTTCCGCCAGTAGATAAAGGAAACTCCAATGTCCTTAACGCTCCAGGACCTACACCAAATAACGCTTCAGTTAATAAAGGTTGCCCTTTCATTCGCTTAAATTGTTCAAGTGTAAAGTATAGGAAGTCTTTTAATCGTTGATCCATTTGCTTTCGAATAGCAGTCATTCTTGGATGACTATAAAAAAGATGATACTTTGTCTCTTGTTGAAACTGGTCGACCATTTGGCCAATCAATTGATCCATTTGTTGATCCGTTAATTGGGTCATATCAGTCGGTTGTTGTAATAGTCGTTGAAAAATATGATCCATAAAGTCATGGAAATAGTCTCCAGTTTTTATTCGGTTAACTTCAAAAATTTCTCGCGGCTGTAAACGTAGTCCGTATAATAAAAAGTGACTAAAAGGATCTTGATAAAATCGTTCAATTCGAGAGACAGATAAAAATAAATTGTCGCCGTACAACTGTTGTGCTGTTTGAGGTTCAATAGATGTTGGTAATGGAGAAGCAAAAAACGACTGATCTACCAATGATCTAAGCGTCGGCTGCTTTTGCTTCTTAGGTAGTTGATTTAAATGACGAACTAATTCATACGTTGTGTGTGACAATGGTCTACTTGTTTCATAGCTTTCACGAATGCGTTGCATTAAATAAGGCAAATAAGTCGTATATCTGCCTAGCCATTGGTGACGTTCATATAACCCACTTGAATAAACATAGGTTTGCCAATTAAAATCTCTCGTTAATAATTCCACATAAGGAGATAAAGTCTGGGGTGTATCATTGTTATTCATACTGTAGGATATATGCAATCGATCGGTTGCCGCTAGCAATAATTGGTAAAAGTTAAAAACTTCAAAGTTAGCATTTTGTTGGTCCATATCTGGCAAATATTGTTCAGAGGTCAATTGTTCTTTAATCATCTCGCGGTTTTGAGGGGTTAAAATCGATGTATGTTCTGACACTAGTGGCAATTGCTTACTATTAGCTCCTAGAACAAAACAAATCTTATAAGGCCTTGCCCGTGGACTTTCGATGTTAGTAATGGTTACTTGATCCATCGTCGGTGGAATTGTTAAATATTTTCCTTCTTCCACGCCACTCATCAAAATACTCACAAACGTTTCAAAATCCATCAACTGATCTTCATATAAAAGATGGAATTCATCCAGTAAATTCATTAATAAATCCCAAACTTGTTCATGTTGAAGGGATTCTTGAACTCGCCCTTCTCCAATAGCTAAATCTCGTAATTTAATTAAACGAGCCTGAACCTTTGTATTTACTAATAATTCATATAACCATTGACTAGCCTGTTGGCCGGTCATCGGCTCATCCCACTGATTTAAATATTTAAGTAAAATATTCGATACTTTTAAACGATAGTCTTCTAATACCTCACAAGTTGTTAAGGTCGATGATTGGTATTCATCAAATAACAAATCGCCTTCTAAAAAATCCCACTTATAATCAGACGAGTAAAAACGAAAGCCGTCATATCCATTGGCTAACATACAATTTTCTAAGCGATTAAGTAGATAATTTCGATCAAATTGATGGTAAGTATACTCCGGACAAAAAACAGAAGACTTTAATACATTCATAATATCTTCATGACGCCAATGGAATCTTTTTAAATTCAAGACCCCTTCTAACCAAGTCATTAAAGGATGATTGATCATAAGACGCTGGTGGTCATAAAAATAAGGAATATCATTTTCCTCAAAATAAGGACCGACAATATGTTGATAATCGTCTAAGTTACGCATGACAACAAGTATATCTTGATAGCGATATCCTTTTAACATCACTAATTGACGAATACGTTGACTTACTTCTTTTACTTCTGTTTGAGGTAAGTCGCAAGTCCATAACTCAAAAGGGTCATTCAACTCCACAGAAGTAAGTTTGTGATTTCCTTGATAGGATGACTTAAAGTAATCAGCTACAGTTAAAATATCGCGGGAGTAATCCCACAAAGGAGTCGCAATAT
This sequence comes from Dolosicoccus paucivorans, assembly GCF_900100125.1. Classification (GTDB taxonomy): domain Bacteria; phylum Bacillota; class Bacilli; order Lactobacillales; family Aerococcaceae; genus Dolosicoccus; species Dolosicoccus paucivorans. The sequence goes on from NZ_FNEL01000015.1 coordinate 7,915, forward strand.
TCCAATCAGGCAAGACGTTGATTTGGTGTTCTTGGGCCAGACTTTTTAGTCGTTGATAGGTTTCTTTTTGGACATCTACTCGCGCTTGCCAGTCGAGTGTTGTCGCTTCTTGATGAGTCAAAGGTAAAGTGACCCAAGTACTTTCAAACTGTTCGATTAAGCACAAGAGTAACTCCATTTCTTCTGCATTAAAAGCATACATATGATCGACAAATAGATAGTGGTGAGCTAAAGATCCTTGACTTTTTAAATACTCTTTAAATTGTTCTATCAGTCGGTACTGAGACAAATTCATCGTCTCCATCGCTGTTAGGAAGTGACGATAAATTAATTGAAGTTCAGCTAATTTGCGCTCATCCATTGAAATAATCGGCTCTTCTTCGCTTTGTTTATTTTCTTTAACAAATTGAGGAGTTAAGTCTTCAGGAAGAACTCGGCCCTCATATAGTTCATTCAAGAGCGTCACTAACTCTTGAATGAATCCTTGATAGTTAATTTGACCTTGAAAAACGATCAGCTCTTCTTTTAAATCAAGTAAAAGCTGACGAACGAGCATCGTGATGCCGGTTTGTGACAAGTTTAAAAAATGATGTAAAGAAGGTGGCATCATAAACCATGCCAGGCGAGTAAAGCTAACTACTTGAATATCAAGCATTGCTGACTGAGTTTGGCCTTGAAGTTGTTGGAGTTGATTTAAAACATAGGTCTCCATTTCAAACTTCATATGATCGGGTACAATATAATAAATAGTTGCTTGGGGGTTTTCTTTTTTTATTTCAAGCGCTTTTTGAATCATCGGCTCTTTTTTATTAACACGGGCATCCCCTGTAATAATTTGTAATGTCCCCATAATCGTCTCCTTTAAATTTACAATAAAGCGTTTTGATTGATAATTTCTAAAATAACTTGAGTTGCTTTAACCATTGACTCAACAGCAATAAATTCATAACGACCGTGCATATTTTCAGCACCGGTAAAAATATTTGGTGTAGGTAAGCCCATAAAGCTTAATTTTGAACCATCTGTTCCACCGCGAATCGGTTCAATAATCGGTTCAATATTTAAATCTTTCATGGCCGTTGCTGCTAAATTAACAATCGACATATCTTGTTCGATAATTTCTCTCATATTGTAATATTGATCGAACATTTCTAAGCTGATCCGTTCTTCTTCAAAGGATGCATTCATTTTTTCAGCAATAGTTTTCACTAGCTGTTTTCTTTTTTCGAATAACTCTCGATCATGATCGCGAATAATCATAGACAAGTGAGCTTCATCAACAGTTCCATCAATCTCCATCACATGGAAGAACCCTTCATAATCACTCGTCATCTCAGGTACTTCATTTTGTGGTAATGCTTGAATAAATTGATTTAATAAAGTGACCGCATTAATCATGAGACCTTTAGCTGTTCCTGGGTGAATATTTTGTCCTTTAAAAGTTACTTTACAAGCAGCCGCATTAAAACTTTCGTATTGTAATTCGCCAACGACCCCGCCGTCCATTGTGTAAGCAAAGTCAGCATCAAAGCTTTCTACATCAAAGCGATCTGCCCCGCGTCCAATTTCTTCATCTGGACCAAAGGCGACACGAATTTTACCATGGGGTACTTCAGGATGACGCATTAAATAATGCATCGCCGTCATAATTTCAGCAATGCCTGCTTTATCATCAGCTCCTAGTAACGTCGTCCCGTCAGTCGTAATGAGTGTTTCTCCTTTATAGTTTGCTAAATTAGGAAACATATTTGCATCCATCACAATATTTTGTTCTTCATTCAATGTGATAGCTTCACCGTTATAATTTTCAATGACTTGTGGCTTGACGTTTTCAGAATTAAAGTCTGCCGTATCCACATGGGCAATCCAACCAATTGTCGGTACAGAATGATCGATATTCGAAGGAAGGGTTGCTGTTACAAAGGCATTTTCCTTGTTAAATTCAACATCTTCTAAACCGAGTTCTTCTAATTCTTCTTTTAATAAATATAATAAATCTAATTGACGATTTGTTGAAGGAATTGTTTCACTCCGTTCATCAGAACGAGTATTAATTTTAGCGTAACGAATTAAGCGTTCTTTTGTTTCTTCAAATAATTGTTTCATCATTTAATCTCCTTTATATACTTCAAATGGATTAGAGCTCTTTTGACTTGGTTGACAAGTTAATGGCCAATTTTGATCATTAATAATTTTTTGAATAACTTCATTCATTTTAGTATTAAAAATATGTTCAATATAATGCCCTGCATCAATTGTCATAAAAGACTCTTCTAATAAAGCTTGACCTGTATGGAAAGTGATGTCTCCCGTAATAAAAATATCCGGTTGAGATAAACTCACTTCTTCCATTAAAGAACTTCCTGATCCTCCGATAATCGCAATGCGTTGGTAAGTGGATTGAGGTTCTTTTTCCATAATTTTAAAAGTTTGTAAATCAAAGGCCTTAGCGATATGTTCTAGTACTTCTTGACGAGTAAGGGGCTGTGTTAATTCGCCTACTCGTCCTAAAGTAGGTAAATTATCCTTCGTATCTTCATAAAAAGATGAAATATTTTCTAATTGTAATTGTTCACTTAGCCAATCGTTCATCCCGTTATGTGCTTGATCTAAGTTCGTATGTAGTGCGTAGACGTTCAGATCATTTTTGATCACTTTTTCGTAAAGTTTAATTTCTGGACTACTTAAATCAAATCGCTTAATAGGTTTAAAAAGTGGCGGATGGTGTACAATAATCGTATCGATTCCTTCTTCAATGGCTTCATCGACTACAGCCATCGTTAAATCTAAACTAGTTAATATTTTATGAACCGAGCGGTCAAAGCCACCAAAGTGAAGTCCCACCTCATCCCATTCTTGAGCCATATCTAATGGATATAATTCGGTTAATTTTTGTGTTAAATCTTTTAACTTAATCGTCATTCAATAAAACCTCCTCGATCGATTTAATGCGTTCTTTAATGTAAATGACTTTATCTTCATCCACTTGTTGTGAGTGGGTCATTTGTTGTTGGACATTTTTTAATTTATTTAATTCATTAGACCAATAGGTGACAAAATATTTATCTTGTTTCTTTAAATTAATCGGTCCAAACAACTCTTCATTGTAGGTCAATTTAGGTCCCGACTTTTGATAAATTGCCACAATAACTTCATACAACCGACCATGATCTTCGACAATAATTTCATCAATTATACTTGATTCATGATCACTAATCCATTTTCTTACATGATTAGACGCCATATTAGGTTGCAGTATTAAGAGAGTATTGGGCTTAATAGCTTGTTGCCCTTCATTTAAAATATCTCGAATCAAAACGCCTCCCATACCACAAATAGTAATTACATTTACTTGATCATTTTCTTTGATAACAGAAAGACCGTCTCCTAAACGGACACTTAAACGATCTTTAAAAGAGTAGGCTTCTTTCATTTTTTGCGCAGCTCTAAAAGGGCCCTCAACGACTTCTCCAGCAATTGCTTTAGCAATATGGTTATTTAATAGTAAATAGCTCGGTAAATAAGCGTGATCACTTCCTACATCACATAACACGACTTCATTCTGTGGTGCATACTGTTGAACATATTGAGCCACTTGTTGTAGACGCGGACTTAGTTGAATCATATAAAAACCTCCAAAAAAACCGGGTCCAAACGAGTCTTTGCACTCGTCCAGGAGACCCGGTTTAAAGTATTATTCTAAAAAGTCTTTTAATTGTTTAGATCGACTTGGATGACGAAGTTTGCGTAAAGCTTTCGCTTCAATTTGGCGAATACGCTCCCTTGTTACTCCAAAAACAGTTCCTACTTGTTCTAATGTACGGATATTTCCATCATCTAGACCAAAACGTAGGCGTAAGACATTTTCTTCACGGTCAGTTAATGTATCTAATACGTCTTCTAATTGCTCTCGCAATAAAGACGAAGCCGTAAAGTCTTCTGGACTCATGGCTCCTTCATCTTCAATAAAGTCACCTAAGTGAGAGTCATCCTCTTCACCGATAGGTGTTTCTAGTGAGACGGGCTCTTGAGCAATCTTTAGAATTTCTCGTACTTTTTCAGTTGGTAGATCCATTTCGGCACCAATTTCTTCTGGTGTCGGTTCACGACCTAAATCTTGAAGTAATTGACGTTGAATTCGGACCAATTTGTTAATCGTTTCAACCATATGAACCGGAATACGAATCGTTCTTGCTTGATCGGCAATCGCACGTGTAATGGCTTGGCGAATCCACCATGTAGCATAAGTAGAGAATTTAAATCCTTTTGTATGGTCAAATTTATCCACTGCACGCATAAGTCCCATATTACCTTCTTGAATTAAGTCTAAAAAGGCCATGCCGCGCCCAACGTAACGTTTAGCGATGGAGACAACTAATCGTAAGTTCGCTTCCGCAAGTTCTTGTTTAGCTAGCTCATCGCCATCTAAAATACGAATAGCTAATTCCACTTCTTCATCGGCCGTTAATAAATCTACACGGCCGATTTCTTTTAAATACATCCGAACAGGGTCACTTACGTTCATTCGTGTAGAAGCGGCCTGTTGATCAGCCAGTTCGGCCGCTGACACTTGATCTTGTTGACGAACCATTTGTTGGCGAGTTGGACCCCCGTCATCTCCGACAACAGCGACTCCTTGATCTTCTACTTTTTGGATTAATTTATCCATTCCATCAGCATCTAATTCGTAAGGACTCGCTATTTGTTTCGTTAATTCATCATAATGAATTTGTCCGACTAATTTCTTTTCAGCAATCAATTTCTTTGTTGCGTCTTCTAGTGATAGAGTGAGTGCTTGTTTAGATTGATTATCTTGAACTTTCTTTGACATAGTAGACTCCCCCTTTTAAATATTATAGCGACTTTAATTCAATCACTTTGTCTTGAATTTGTCGATAAAGTTCGCTTGCTTCTTGTAATTGCTTTAGTTTTGCAAGTTGATTGGCTTGTTGTCTTAACTCATCGATTTCCAGTTGAATAAACTCACGGTCTAATACGGTTAAACAATCAGACATCACTTCTTTTACAAACCCTAGCGGTTGGTATTCATTTCTAATGGAAATAAACAATTGCTTTAACGTTTCATCGTTGATTTTCTGATCCAATTCCGTCATCGGTAATTGGACAGGATTGTGCTTATTATAATAAGCTTCTTCTAGAATAAAGTAAAGTGATTGGCTATGTTCATGGATTAAGATAAAAGGTATTCCATTAAACTGCTCATTTAAATATTCCCAAGCTTGTGGATAGTAGATTAAATAAAATAAAATTTGTTTTTCCGCAAAAAATGCCGCTTTCGATCTTAAGGTCACGTCCCCTGAGACTAAGTTTGTAGCGGTACTTAATTTGCTGACCGTCTTTTTAGGTTGCTGGAGGTTTTCCTTAGCATTTGATTGAGCGAGTGGAAGTTGGATTGTTTGATAAGTTTGCATTAATGTTTCGACAGGAATCGAATATTTTTGAGCGATGGATTGAATTTTCAATTCAACTTCAATAGCTGATTGACTCACTTGAGCGACTAACACCAATAAACGTTCAATATATTGCGCGAGCTCTTGCTGAATTGATAAATCAAAGTCTTTTTGCCAAAAGGATTCATAAAATGAAAACATATCATCTGATTGATGAATCAGAGCTTGAAAACTTTCGACACCTTTTTCTTTAATCCACTCGTCAGGATCCATTTTCATAGGAATCGTGATATTTTTAAAGGTCAATTTATCGTAATTTAAACCTAATTGATACGCTTTATCTGTTGCTTGTTGGCCTGCTTTATCCCCATCAAAAATCAATACTACTTCTGAAGCGATCTTTTCTAAACGTTGTAAATGAGTAGAAGACAGACTTGTTCCCATCGTTGCCACTGTGTTTTCAACTTTGGCTTGATGAAGCGCAATAACATCCATAAACCCTTCAGCAATTAGTACTTGTTTAGTTTGACGAATAGTAGGTGTTGCTTTATCTAGGTTAAATAAATGATGAGACTTATTAAAGATCGCTGTATTGGGTGAGTTTAAATATTTAGCTTGTTGCAAATCAGATGTTTGTTCATAAACTCTCCCAGAAAATCCTACTACTTCTCCATTAACATTTCGAAGTGGAAAGATAATTCGACCTCGAAAACGATCAATCAGTTCATTATCATTGTTTAAATAAAAAATGCCAGATTCAATTAATTCTTCTGTTGTAAATTCTTCTTGTTGCAATACTTGAACAAGTATCTTAGAAGAATGAGGTGCTAACCCTATTTGGAAACTTTCCATCGTCTCTTGAGTGAATTGTCGCTTTGTTAAATAGTCCAAAGCTTCAACACCATTTTGAGTTCCTTGTAAGTAATAACAATAAAAGTCGGTCACTTTTTGATGAATTAATAATAACCGTTTTTTTAAAATATCTTGTGAGCTCAAAGGACGTTCTTGTAAATATTCAGCGTCTAAAGGCACATGACTTATTTCCGCTGCCCTTTTTACGGCCTCCACAAAATTAATATGTTCTATTTCTTGTAAAAAGTTAAAAACATTTCCGCCACGGCCGCAGCTAAAGCAATGATACAGTTGCTTAGCTTTGTCTACGGAAAAAGATGGATTTCGATCCTCGTGAAATGGGCAAGAAGCAACAAAGTTTTTACCTGATTGACTAAGACGGGTATATTTCCCAATCACTTGCGTAATATCTGTTTTTTGCTGTATTTCTTCTATTTTTTGTGGAGGTATAAAAGCCATCTTAACTCACCCTTTAGATAAATTCTTCAACAATTGACCATACGTCTTTTAAACCTTCTCCTGTCGCTGAAGAAACTGGAAACAGTGCATCAACAGTCGGTAAATCCAAAGCTTTTTTATAAATAGACAAGTGTTTTGGATATTGACTACGTTTTATTTTATCCATTTTAGTTAAAACGATGGCATAAGGTATATCTAATGACTCAGCGTAGTTTTTCATTTCGATATCTAATGCCGTAGGTGCATGCCTAAAATCCATCAACAATAAAAGAAGTTCTAAATTATCCCGTGTTGTTAAATACTTTTCGATCATTTTAGCCCATTTAACACGGTCTTTTTTTGACACTTTAGCATATCCATATCCAGGTACATCCACGAAGCGAAAAGCTTCGTTAATTTCGTAAAAGTTTAACGTTTGTGTTTTTCCTGGTTGACTAGAGGTACGAGCTAGTCCCTTTCGTTGAATCATTTTGTTAATAAAAGAGGATTTACCCACGTTTGAACGTCCCGATAAAGCGACTTCAGCTAAGTCAGTTGATGGGTATTGATGAGGTTCAGCTGCACTAATTACTAACTTTGCGTCATGAACTTGCATTAGTTATCCTTATCCTTTGTAATTCGTTTATTATCTAAATCATAAAACGTCGGTTTTGTTTTCTTTAATACGTTTGTTTTAGTAATGACAACTCGACTGACATCAGAGCGACTCGGAACTTCGAACATAATATCCATCATAATTTCTTCTAAAATTGAACGTAAACCTCGTGCACCTGTATCCCGTTCAATGGCTAACTGAGCCACCGCTTCTAACGCATCTTTTCTAAACTCTAGTTTTACATCATCTAATGCAAATAATTTTTGGTATTGTTTAATTAATGCATTTTTAGGCTCTGTTAAAATCGAAATCAGTTCCTCTTGGGTGAGTTTACTCAACGTTGCGGTAATCGGAAGGCGCCCGATGAATTCTGGAATCAGACCGAATTTAAGTAGGTCTTCTGACGTAATTTGTGCCATTAAATCATTTTCTTCATCGATTGAATGCGACGTATTGCCAAAACCAATAACTCGCTGGCCTAAACGTTCTTTAACGATATCTTCAATTCCAGCAAATGCTCCTCCTACAATAAAGAGAATTTGAGATGTATCTACCGTAATTAGATCTTGACCGGGATGTTTACGTCCTCCTTTAGGTGGCACACTTGCAGTCGTTCCTTCTAAAATTTTAAGAAGCGCTTGTTGGACGCCTTCACCACTCACATCGCGAGTAATTGAAACATTTTCGCTCTTTTTAGCTATTTTATCAATCTCATCGACATAGATAATGCCTCGCTCAGCTAATTCAATATTATAGTCTGCTGCTTGAACAAGTTTTAAAATAATATTTTCAACGTCTTCGCCTACATAACCTGCTTCAGTTAGGGTCGTTGCATCAGCAATCGCAAACGGAACGTTTAATAAACGAGCTAAACTTTGAGCGATAAACGTTTTTCCTGAACCCGTTGGACCAACTAATAGTATGTTAGACTTTTGTAATTCGATATCGTCTTCTTCAACGAGTTCTCGTTCATTATGATTAATTCGCTTGTAGTGGTTATAGACTGCTACAGACAGTGCTTTTTTAGCTTGAGTTTGTCCGATAACATAATCATTTAACTTGTTCATAATTTCTACTGGCGTGAGTAAGGTCATTGGTTCAGCTGTAAACTCACGATTTTTCTCTTCAGAAATAATCTCTTGACATAAATCAACGCACTCGTCACAAATAAAAACATCAGGACCTGCAATGATTTTATACACTTCATCTTGAGTACGCCCGCAAAACGAACATGAAATCGTGTGAGAGTCTGGTTGTCGTTTGCTCATTCTTTCATCTCTCCTTTACTTCTAAAATAGACAATAAAAAGGGATGCAAGTTTTTTATCCGTACTTGCAATCCCTCTTTCTTAATTTTTATCATCAATTATTTTTCTTCAGCAGATTCAACAATTAATTCCATTGCTTTTTTCATTTTAATGTCTGCTTCTAAAATATCTTTAGTTACGAATTGACGAACTTGATCTTCTTCCATGCCGTACTGTGCAGATAATAATGAAATTTCATGATCCATGTCTTCTTGAGACACTTCAATGTTTTCTGCCTTAACAATTGCTTCTAATACAAGGTTAGTTTTAGTGCGTAAGTCAGCTTCTTCAGCGAATTGTTCTTTTAGATCATCGCGTGAAGTACCTGTTAATTGATAATATAGCTCTTCGCTAATTTGTTGATGTTTTAAGTTGTTTAAGAAATGCGTAATTTGACGCTCAATTTCCTCATCAACCATTACTTGAGGTAAATCAACAATTTCAGCATTTTCAACAGCTTGTCTTAACGCTGCATCTTCTGCTGCTCCTTTCGCTTCTTGTTCTTTAGCTTCTTCTAATTGAACGCGAAGTTTATGTTTAAGTTCATCTAGAGTTTCTACTTCGTCATCAGCATCTTTAGCAAACTCATCATCTAACTCTGGTAACTCAAGCGTTTTAACTTCGTGAACTGTTACTTTAAATGTAGCTTCTTTTCCAGCTAATTCTTCCGCATGGTACTCTTCTGGGAAGGTTACTTTAACGTCTACCTCATCTCCTGCTTGAGTGCCAACTAATTGCTCTTCAAATCCTGGAATAAAAGAGTTTGATCCTAACTCTAATGAGTGGTTTGTTCCTTTGCCGCCTTCAAATGCTTCATCACCTAAGAAACCTTCAAAGTCAATGACAACTGTGTCGCCTTCTTCAGCTTTGCCGTCTTTAATGACAAGGTCAGCCATGTTTTGACGTTGTGTTTCTAATGCATTATCCACATCTTCTTGGGTCACTTCACGGTCTTGTTTTTCGATCGTTAAGTTCTTATAGTCACCTAGTTTTACTTCTGGTTTTGTGACGACTTGAGCTGTTAATACCCATGGTTGGCCTTTTTCCATTGAAACAATATCAAATGAAGGTTCAGCTACAACCTCTAATCCTTCTGCTTCGACCGCTTTAGCGTAAGCGGGTGCTAAAACATCATTTAATGCGTCTTGATATAAAGCTTCTTCGCCGTAAATGTTATTAAAAATTTGGCGTGGAACTTTTCCTTTACGAAATCCAGGTACAGATAAATTACCTTTTACACGATTGAACGCCTTATCTAAAGCTTTCTTTGTGTCTTCTACTGGAATTTCAAAGGTTAATAAACCTTCATTAGCATTTTGTTTTTCAAATTTAGTTGTCATTTTTTAATAAAACCTCCACATGATTTCAATATTACATACTTTTATATTTTAACCCATTTCCTTAGTTTTGTAAACCTATTGCCTACTTAATATCGCTATACGTTTATTTCGAAACAGAAACGGTGTTGTTTTAAATTTTATATAAATATCACAGAACTGACACAAGAATATGGTATGCTAGAGTAAGTATTCTGCATTCAAAGGAGTGTGTTTGAATTGGTCCGCTATCCTTCAGGACATGGTCTAAGAAGAAATACGTCATTAAATTCAGCTAAACGACCTAAAAGAAACATTCAATATGGAAGTCGTGGAATGTCTTTAGAAGGACGTATCAATGAAAGCAACCATTATTATTTAACAAGAAACAAAGCAATTATTCACAAAAAACCAACCCCTATTCAAGTCGTACAAGTGGATTATCCACGCCGAAGTGCTGCTAAAATTACAGAAGCTTATTATCGCCAAGCATCTACTACAGATTATAACGGCGTTTATAAAGGCTACTACGTTGATTTTGAAGCTAAAGAAACTACCAATAAAACAAGTTTTCCCCTTCAAAACTTACCACTTCACCAACGCACTCATATGCAACAATGTCTCGAACATGGTGGGATTGCGTTTGTCTTATTTTCTTTTAAAGTTCATCAAGAGATCTTTTTATTACCCTATGAATACTTAATGGAGTTTTTATCAAAAGAGACGGCTAAAAGTATTCCTTATGAATTTATTAAAGAAAAAGGGTATGCGTGCCCTACAGGTGCTTTTCCTATGATTGATTATTTGCATGCCCTCGATCAATATTTAGACGATTTAAAATAATAAATGAGGTGTTTAAATGAACACAGGAAGTCGAATTGAAAGACAAAAATATAAAAAGAAACAAACCAGCTATTCATGGAAAAAATCTTTTAAAAAAATAATTATTGCACTTATTATGGTCTTTTTTATTTTAATTGTTACGGGAGCGGGTGTATTTGGCTATTATGCGGCTAAAGCGCCTAACTTAACAAAACAAGACTTAATCGGACAAGTTGCTTCTAAAATATATGATAAAGATCATCAGCTCATTAAAGAATTAGGGAGTCAAAACCGGGATTTAATGACTAAAGATGAAATTCCTAGCTTATTAAAAGAAGCTGTTTTAGCCGTTGAAGATAATCGTTTTTATGACCATAACGGGGTTGACCCTATTCGTATTGCAGGAGCTTTTATCGCCAACCTTAAATCAGGTGCTATCTCCCAAGGTGGAAGTACCATTACCCAACAGCTTGTTAAACTGTCAGTCTTTTCAACTGATTTTAAAGATCAAACCATTGAACGAAAGTCTCAAGAAGCATGGTTATCACTACAATTAGAACAAAAATACTCTAAAGATGATATATTAACCTTTTACTTAAATAAATTGTTCTATTCTAATAACACTTACGGAGCTAAAACAGCAGCAAAAACTTTTTTTAATAAAGATCTAGATGAACTGTCTGTTGCGGATGCGGCATTATTAGCTGGAATTCCACAAGCACCTAGCCAGTACGACCCATATAACTACCCTCAAGCAGCAAAAGAACGTCGCGATTTAATTTTGTCTATCTTAAAAGACAAACAAATCATTACCTCAGCTCAATACGACGAAGCTATTAATACATCAATTGAATCTCAACTCGTTGAAATTAAAGAATCAACGATGAATAAGCAAGATAAAATTATCGATGCTTATTTAGAAAAAGTGAGTCAAGAAGTTCAAGAAAAAACCCAGCTGAATATTTTTACAGACGGGGTCGAAGTTTACACAAACTTAGATTTAAACGCTCAAACTCATTTATATGAAACAGTCAACGAAAACCCAATGGTCAAGTTTCCAAATGACGAGATGCAAACAGCCGCTGCAGTCGTTGACGTCAAAACTGGCGCACTTCGTGCGATTATTGGAGGAAGAAAACAAGATGTTTATTTAGGTCTTAACCGCGCAACGTCCAATCACCGAAGTGTCGCATCAACCATTAAACCTCTAATCGATTACGGTCCAGCAATTGAATTTTTAAATTACTCTACTGGACAACTAGTTGTTGATGAAGAGTACTCTTACTCAAGTGGCGAAACGTTAGAAAACTATGATTATCGCTATGAAGGCAAAATGACTCTACGAGAAGCTCTCGTCGGATCGCGTAATATTCCTGCTTTAAAAATGTTACAGGAAGTAGGCTTAGATAATGCTTATGCTTTCTTACAAAAAATGGATATTCACTTAACTAACAATAATCAAAAGGAACTCGTTGAATCTAACGCCATTGGTGGGGAGATTTCACCCATTCAACTTACCGCCGCTTATGCTACTTTATCCAATTACGGTCAGTATAATGAGCCTTTAACGGTTAAAAAAGTTATCTCTTCAGCGGGAACCGAGCATGTTATTGAACCTGTCTCGCGTCAAGCCATGAAAGACTCTACTGCTTATATGGTCACAGATATGTTAAAAGAAGTTCCCGGAGAGTTCGCTCCAGAAGCACGAATCGCTGGACTCATTCAAGCCGGTAAAACAGGAACGACCAATTACACATCTGAACAATTAGAACGACTCGGAGTAACAAATGAAGTCTTTGCTGCACCAGATGGTTGGTATGCAGGGTATACTCCTCATTATGCTATGGTGACGTGGGTGGGTTATGATGATCCATTTGCTCCTGGTCATTATTTAACTTTAGAAGAAGCGCGCCTTTCTCAAGTTATCTATAAAGAAATGATGACTTATTTAATGAAAAATGTTACTTCATCTGATTGGCGACGCCCTGAGTCCGTAGAACAAGAAACTATTGAAAAATATACTTCACCGCTCCAATTACCAAGTAGCGGAACCCCTGAAAACTTAAAATCAAAAGAGTTATTTGTTAAAGGAACGACTCCTCAGGAAGTATCTAAGCAATTTGAAAAACTAAACGATCCTACTTATTTTGATGCGAACTATGATGATCACCAACAAGGAATCGTTGCTGAATGGGCAGGCTCCCTAGAACCGGGTACATACTATGAGCTCTACGTCAACAACTCTCTTTATTACTCAGGAACGGAAACAGCTGTCGCTATTCCTGTCTCATTTGATGGTAATTATGAGTTAAGATTACGAATCACGGATGGTTCAAGAGCTTCTAATGATTTAGTCCTGACGTTAACTATTCGCTTTATGGATGAACAACCCGTCGAAGATGCTTCTTCCATCGAAGAGTCTTTACCCACTGAAGATATGGATGAAGAGCCAAACCATGAACAAGAACCACCTAAAGAAGATAAAGAAGATAAAGAAGACACAGATGAAGGACCTTCTAGACAAGAAAATACTACAACCTAAAAAAAGACGCCTAGGCGTCTTTTTTTAGTCTGCTTTAAACAATGGAATATTCAAGTGATCGTAATTGTGTGTTGTACTTTGATGAGTAGAGTTTGTTTTGAAAAACTGTTGTTGGTTAAATTGTTGGATTTGTTCTTGAGCTTGAGGAACAGTTGTTATATTTTGTTGTTGCCAAGTAAATAAAATTTTATCAATATAATTCAAACTATAGGCATTACGAATAACTGCTTCTCGTAAAGCTAGACGAATTAATCCTTCGTCGTACTTCTCTCGAACTAACCAACGATTCAGCGTTTCAAATTCCATCGGTGATAAAGAACGTTTAAATTCTTGTTCAAATAAAGGAACCAACTCTAGGTTATTTGATAAAGTGTCATCTTGAGAATGTGTTTGAGAAGCTCCGCCTTGATGAGTTTGATAAACCATTGCTTCATTAGGTCGTTGGTTCATAATACGCTCAATCGCATTAAACAAAGGTTCAATTGAATATTGATCTGTTTTTTTACCTTCTTGATTCGTAATCATATTAATTTCTAAATAGCCTTTAGATGATAAATGATCAATATAAGTAAATAATTCTTGAAAATCCCAACCTAATTGGTTTGACAACTGTTTTAATCGATCAATTGTTAAATCTTCATCCATAAAAGATAACATGGCCACAATTAAAGTGAATTCTTTCGAGGTGAGTTGAAGTTGATCATAATATTGAATTAACGCATTTGGTACCCATGTCATTCCTCGTTTAGCCCATTGATAAAATGATGTGTGAGCCATTTTTATTCCTCCTCAAATTAGTAAAAGCCGGCCTTGTGGCCGGCATCTCATTAAATGTTTTCAATCGAATCGACAATATCACCTGTTGTCGCATCAATATAAAGATAGTCAAGACGACCGTCTTCTTGCTTTGAAGTAACTTCCCAAATAGGAAGCGTATCTTTTAACCCTAGACGGACTTGAATAATTTTTTGTATGTCTTTTTCAGACTGTGCAATACTTGCTGCTTCTTCTTGAGTGATCAACGTATCATAATCGAAATAATGAGACTGACCCCCGTCTTGTTCAATAATGGCGTATTTTCTTTCATCATCACCATTCGTAAAGTCTAAAGAAAAATATGCTTTTTGAATAGTCGTCCAATAAAAATGATGGACTTGCTTGACTGGCATTTCGTATTCGATTAAACTCACTGCTTCTTCTTCTGCTTGATTCGCTTTACTTTGAGTTTTCATAAATAATAATAGAAAAGTTAAAGAAATCATTAGTACGATAAAAGTCAATATACTGACTGTTCGTCTGGACACACTATCTCTCCTCTTATCTTCAGTATTTATTTAGTATACCACGAATCGATCGATATATCGGTATTAAAATCAAATTCATAACTATTTTTTAGAGATTCAATGAGTTCATCCGAATAATCAGCAATAAATAAACGTTGGTCAAATAGTAAATAACTACCTATCGTAGGCAAAGTATCGGTTACTTTTTTAAACAAATACATCGTCTCCAACATATCTGCAATCATAACTTGATCAAATGCTTGCCATTGCTCAATTAAACCGGTTTCTATAGTAAATTGTATCGTTTCATGATGCATTGGTTTAAAAGGCAAGCTTTGTAAAAGTAAACCATTATATGCTGCGTTTGATCCAACCATTTCATTTAAATAGGTCTCCATTGTGACAACCATAATGCTTTGATGGCTATTTTGGGTGCGAGCGAGGATTTTGTTAAAACTACCGCTTACCCCTTCTCCTAAAACGACATAGTCTTTAGATATTTTAGGGTGAGCTTGCATTGCTTTAGTTGTTTCAATCGACTGATTCAAATGATTGGTAATAATTAAATAGCGCTGACTCTTTTTCGTAGGAGCTTGATCGAGCAAGTAATTCATTTGGGATTCGATAACACGTTCTTGCCCACTCTCCGCCGTTTTTTCTATTTGTAAATATTCCATTGGAACAATCCATTTAGTCTTAGCTTTAAAAGGATCTTCTTGGTGCTTAAAAGCGACTGAATAATCCATCATCACAAGATCTTCGTAATAGCCTTGTAGATCTTTAAATGGCTCTGTAGACCACGTCATCACTTGATCAAAATAACTTAAAGGGTGATTTTCCGGTAACTCAACTGGCTTAATTATAAGCTTAGGATGCAAATACTGTTCGAAAAGTCTTTCTCCAGTAATCAACCAACTATCTGAAACGCTATACCATAGCCTTCGTTGGTTACGTTGAGTAAAACGAGTTAACTCTAGTAAAGAATCATATAAATAAAAAGGTGCTTGCCACTGCTCAGTCACTAAGCGTAGCTTTTTAAGCTGAGCTTTAAGTGAGTCTAGTCTAGACTTCCATTCGAAATTTCGTATTGTCTGACTCGTTAAATAAATTTTAATTTGTTCTTGTGGCTCATCATTCGGTTGATGATATTCTTTTAATAGTTGCTTGAGCTCAAAGCTAACTTGATCGTACTCTTTTTCGACTCGCTGGATTTGTTGCAATATTTTCTTTAGCGGTTCAGATGTAGGAGGTTTTTGGTCAACAATGTCGTGATACAAACGTCTTAATTTATCGCGATCATCTTCAAAAGAAAGCTCTTTTTGTCTTGATTCTACTTGATCTAAGTAATATTGGACGCTATCTAAAACAAAGCAAAATCGATGACGAAACGACTCTTTTTTCAAAATATCTAAATGTTTATATTGAATTAAAATACCTGGAGACAGGCTGGCTTTTTCTAAAGCTTGTAGGAAAAATTTACTTGGTTTTGACGCTGCTTTCGTATGCTTTGTTAATAGTGGATAGATATTTAATTCATGATGAATTTCATGAATGTAGCCTGTTGTTGTTTCTTCTAACCAAATGCGATTAGCAGCTAGAGCCACTAATTGTTTATCTTTTAATCGATAAGTATTAAATTTATTTAAAAAAGTATAGTAACGTTTTTCATCAAAATAGCTTTCTTTAGAATATAGCTTTACCCAATCAGAGCTTGAAAGATGAGAAAGAACATAATCCAATTCTTTTTCATTATGCACTCCAACAATCATAGGGCGATTATTCGAAATAAAATGTTGAATTAATTGTAATTGAAATAAATAAGACGCTTGAGGGTTAGTAGGCCATAGATGAACCCATTCTCTTTGTACGGTTAATCTCTCTAACTCTTCTAACGTATCAAAAGGTATATCATTTTCCAAAGTGAACGTTGTATGATTCGATTCTTCATCGTCCTTATTTTTCTCTTCAAAGGGCTGGTCTAATAATTGAAGATATACTGAATTTAACTCCTTTAAAATAGGAGTAATATCTTTTCGGATAGAAGAAGAAAAGGTTTTTACTTTCTCTATAATGCACTGTAGTAACTCTCCTGTGACTAAAGCGTCTGCTAGTGCGTCGTGGGCCTTTAGGGAAGATAAGTTTAAATACTTACTTAACGCTGTTAAATTAAAGGCTGGCGCTTGCGGAAAAAATATTTTAGCTAGCGACACAGTATCAATAATTCCAATAGGATAAAAATCGATTTGAAGTTGTTGTTGGAACGTATGGAATAAAAATGAGTAATCAAACGGCGCATTGTGAGCCACTAAATAGCGATCTTTTATTAAGTGGTAGACCTCTTCAATGACTTGTTCGATGTATGGTACATCTTCAACATCTTTATCATAAATTCCCGTTAATTGGCTAATATTATGAGGGATAAGTCTTTGTGGATTGACTTTTGTTTCATAAGTCTGCACGACTTGTCCATTATCTAATAAAACAACGCCAATTTGAATAATACAGTCTCCATCTTCATAACGTGGACCAGTGGTTTCTAAATCAATCACTGCAACTTTTTCAATCAAATGACTGCTTCCTTTCTTTCATATGATTTGCTTTTTGAAGGATAAATTGTTCGATCTCTCTTGGATTATTTTTCAACTGATGACTTAAAATCTGTTGTTCTACTTGATTAAGCAATTGACCGATTAAAGCAGAACCTTTTGTCATATTTAATAACTCCATAATGTCTTTTCCATTTATTAAAATATCTTGTCTTTTTTGAATGGGTAATTGCTCTTTTTGTAAAAGTGCGGTGTAACTTTCTTTTTGATGGGTTAAATTTAAATATTCTTCCATTAAAAATAATTCTTCTTTTGTATATTGATAAACTATTTCATTCGACCACTGCTTATTTTCTTGATAATGATCATACAATAAGCGCAAATGAACAACGGTGGTAATAAAAGCATTGCTATGAGTCCATCGTTTAAGAAAAGACTTAGCTTGTTTAATGGTTAATCCCATATAAATTGTTAACAAACACCAAGCCATTTCTTCAGTTAGCTCAGCGTCGTTTTCTATATAATATGCGCTATCTTTGGCTAAAGAATGAAAAACTTCTTCTAATAAGATTCCGTTATCAAAAAACGGCAAATAGGTTAATAGTTGACTATCAACTAAATAGTAATAGTGGCTTTTAAAATACTTGCCAGTTAAATATTTAGAAAACTCTACGCGGTTACGCTCCATGGATATAAGTTCAATGGTTGGAGCTAGAGTTTTTAAGGCTTTGACCGTCTCTTTTTCAATTTCAAATCCCAGTTGAGTAGCGAAACGAACAGCACGAAACATTCTTAACGCATCTTCTTCAAAACGTTGGTCGGGATTGCCTACGGCACGAATTAATTTTTTTTGTAAATCTTCTTGCCCGTTATGATAATCATACAATTGACCTTTTCTATCGAAAGCTAGCGCATTAATTGTAAAGTCACGTCTTAAAGTATCTTCTTTTAAATTGCGAACGAAAAAGACTTGATCTGGGCGACGGCTGTCCGAATACTCTCCTTCAGTTCTAAAAGTAGTAATTTCGTAACCTTCTTTTTCATACATGACTAAAATGGTTCCGTGTTCTTTGCCTAAATCAATCGTGTGATTAAAGACTGTCTCTACTTCATCAGGAGTTGCACTAGAGGCAATATCCACATCATGAATAGGTAAAGATAATAACGTATCACGTACGCTTCCTCCGACAAAATACGCTTCATAACCTGCTTTTTCTAACTGTTCTAATAAATAACTCGCTTTTTCAAAAGGCGTATGTTTAAAATCAACGTGCATAAAAAGCCTCCTCATCCGTACATTATGCTCAATGTTTAAATTATATAGTAAATAAATCCAATCTTCAAAGAAGGCTTATATTCCGATCAACGGCTAAATAGTTGTTTTCGCAAATGTCTTTAGGCGTTCAATATCTTCATGGATATCATCATAAGCATAAATAGAGTTTTGATACTGTTCAAGAACACTCCAAGCTAAATAATAGTTTTCGTGATAAATATAACAAGAAGCTAGACGTTTAATGACATCCAATTTTGAAACTAACGCTTTGCTTGCTTCATCGTAGTGAAAGGCTGCTAGTTGCCAGTTCTTTTCTAATTCATAGAGACGTCCTTTAAAATAAGCGGCGAGTGGTTGAAACGCTTCTTCTACTTGTAGAACCGTTAGTAATTCTTTAGCTAAATCATATTGGTGATATTTAAAGTAATAATCGAGTAAATATTCTCCAATCTGCACTTGGTTAGCACCTAGATCTTCTTCTAAAAAACGTTGATGAATTAAGTCAATTGAAGTTTCATTTAATAATTCTACTTCTTTTAATGTCTCTAATAAAAATAAATACTCTTTTGAACTTACGCTCAATTCCTGTAAATAAGAAAGTAACGTCTTTGAAAAAAGTTGGCGGTGATTTAACCGATAAGCTAGATAATCATGCAAAATATATAAATAAGGATGACGAACCCCTTGATGTAAAATCGATTGGCAGTAAATAAATGATTCTTGATATTGATTTTTATGAAAATACGCTTTACAAATTTTAATATCTAACTGCTCATCTTTACTTCTAAAACGTCGAATCACCTCTAGTAGTTGTTCATCGTTTAAGTAATTTACTTTTCCTTCGTTTTTTAATAGTTTAAGACAAAGATCGCGAAGATTAACATTGCGACTTGATTTGTTAAATAGTTCTAAATAGGCTCGTTGAGCTTTCTTATAGTATCCTTGTGCACTAGCAACGTCTCCTAACATTTCAATGGCTGCATCTTTATGTTGAAATTTTTGGCAAATTTGTTCTAATATTTGTTCCGATGCTTCCCAATTTTTCTCTTCGAATAATATTCGTGCTTCAAGTAACCCTACTTTATAGCGTAATTCATCACTTTTAGTACGTTCAATCCAATACTTAGCTTCTTCTAATTGTTTATTTAAGTAATAGGATTCAGCAAGCTTAAAGGCTACTTGAATGGCGGGATATTCATCATAGTACATTCGTAACAAGTTAATCCCTACCGCATATTCTTCTTTTGAAATGTATTCTTCTGCCAGTCGAATATAGCGCTTTAAACTTTGATCATCTTCTTCATTTTTTACCAAATATCCTTTAGCTTCTTCTTGGACTATTAAAAAGGGCTTATTATCGTCAATTAAGCTCCTTAATTTAACCACTCTTTTCAACGATTCGTTCCTCCTTGTGAACTTTTTATTATGTGCTAGATACTATTAAAGCAAATTATTTAATTAATGTAAATATATTTGTTAAAATTTTTTGAAGAAATCATTAAAAAGCACAAAAAAACTCCTTGCCGAAGCAAGGAGATAAATAATTTAATTATTTTACTGCATCTTTTAATGCTTTACCTGCTTTGAAAGCTGGTACTTTAGTTGCTGCAATTTGGATTTCTTCTCCAGTTTGTGGGTTACGTCCTTTACGTGCTGCACGGTGACGAACTTCGAATGTTCCGAAACCGATGATTTGTACACGTTCTTCTTCAGTTAAGAACTCTTGAATTGATTCAAAAAGAGCTTCTACTGTTGCAGTAACGTCTTTTTTAGTTAAGTTTGTTTTGTCTGCTACGCGATCTACTAAATCTGCTTTGTTTGCCATGAGTAGCATCCTCCTTATGGTTATAATTAAATGATAAAAGATACTTATCATTTACTAGTTTATACAATAGCATATCCACCGGGCTTATTCAACAGATTTGGTCCGGTTTCTCTACTATTTCATCCGCTGTAAAAGCTTACGAACGTTGACGAGTAATGACTCGAATCGGAGTTCCTTCAAAATAAAAGGCTCGTCTTAATTGATTTTCTAAAAAGCGTTCATAACTAAAATGCATCAAGTCTTTATCATTCACAAAAGCGACAAATGTGGGTGGTTTAGTCGACACTTGAGTCATATAAAAAATCTTCAAGCGACGCCCCTTATCTGAAGGTGGCGGGTTAATAGCTATTGCATCCATCAGTACATCATTTAATACAGATGATTGAATACGACGCTGTCTATTTTCTGCAATCATTTTTAACAATTCTGGAAGACGGTCGAGTCGTTGCTTGGTTTTAGCGCTAACAAATAAAATAGGCGCAAAAGAAAGATATTGAAACTCTTGGCGAATTTGCATTGTCATTTCATCAAAAAGCGTTTCTTTATTTTCAGCAATATCCCACTTATTGACTAAAATGATAATTCCTTTTCCAGCATCATAAGCATACCCAGCGACTCGCTTGTCTTGCTCTTGGATACCGGTTTTGGCATCTAAAACTAAACATACAATATCACTACGCTCGATCGCTGATAAAGCTCTTAAAACACTATATTTTTCTGTTTTTTCGTAGACTTTACCCCGGCGGCGGATTCCCGCTGTATCGATCATCATATACTCTTGTCCTTCTTCATCGACAAAAGGCGTATCTACCGCATCGCGGGTCGTTCCCTCGATGTTAGATACGATGACCCTTTTCTCGTCAAGCATGGCATTGACAAGGCTTGATTTACCTACGTTTGGTCGCCCGATAAAACTAAAGCGAATTAATGAGTCATCCTCATCTTGTTCATCTTGTAATGGGAAATGAGAGACCACTTCATCTAAAGCATCTCCTAAACCTGTTCCGTGACTTCCTGAAATTGGATAAGGCTCGCCCAAACCTAAGGTATAAAAATCATAAACTAATTGACGCTGTTCTGGATTGTCGGCTTTATTTATTAGTAAAACAATCGGCTTTTGAGTACGATGCAATAACATCGCAATCTCTTCATCTAAGTCTGTCACTCCTTCTTGGACGCTAGCAACCATCATAATGACATCCGCTTCATCCATAGCTATTTCTGCTTGATTACGTACTTGATTCATTAAAGGCTCATCAGACATATCGATACCTCCTGTATCAATAATTCTAAACTGACGGCCTAACCAAGTGCTCGTTGCATACAATCGGTCTCTTGTAACGCCTGGGCGGTCTTCTACAATTGATAGACGTTCGCCAGCTAATCGGTTAAAAATCGTTGATTTTCCGACATTAGGACGCCCCACTAAAGCTACTGTTGGTGTAACCATTCCAACACCTCCATTAAATTCATTCAAAAAAATAAAGACTGACTTATATAGTCAGTCTTTAACAAAAGCTTATTAGAATTAGTCTTCAGCTTTAAAATCAGCTAAAGCATCTCCTAGCATATCTCCTAGAGAGAAGCTAGATTCAGTCGCTGTATCGTTCACAAATCCTGCTGGTTTAGTCTCGCGTTGTTGTCTACGTGGTTGACGACGACGCTCACCAGAGTTACGTTGTGATCTTTCAGCACGTTCTCTAGGCTCTTCATATCCTTCTGGCTTTTCTTGTAAAGCTTTAATAGATAGAGATAGACGTTGACGCTCTGGATCAACACTTAAAACTTTAACTTGAACTTCTTCACCTTCAGTTAATTTATCACTTGGGTGAGCAATGTGTTCGTAAGCAATTTGAGAAATATGAACTAATCCTTCAACCCCTGGGAATACCTCAACGAATGCTCCAAAGTCAGTTAAGCGTTTAACAGTTCCTGTTAATTCTGCTCCTTCTGGTGCTTTTGTTTCGATATTTTCCCATGGACCTTCTTGTGTATCCTTAATTGATAATGACACACGTCCACGTTCTTCGTCAACTGACAATACTTTTACTTTAACTGTTTCGCCTACTGTTAATTTATCAGATGGCTTTCTTACGTGTTCGTGAGCAATTTCAGAAATATGAACAAGTCCGTCTACACCGTTTAAGTCAATAAACGCACCAAAGTTAGTTAGACGTGCAACTGTACCTTCTACGATTGATCCTTCTTCTAAGTTAGCCATTGCTTCTTGACGCTCAGCTTCACGTTTTGCGCGTGAAATTTCTTTATGCGATAAGATTAGACGGTTTTCTGCTGGATCTACTTCGATAATTTTTAATTCTAATTCTTTGCCTTTGTAAGGTGAGAAATCATCAACGAAGAAATCTTCAACCATTGAAGCTGGAATAAATCCACGTACGCCAACGTTAACAACTAATCCACCTTTAACTACATCTGTAACAGGTGCTGTAATTGTTTCATCGTTTTCTGCTTTTTCTTGGATTTCTTTCCATACTTTTTGTGCATCAACGCGACGTTTTGATAATAAGTAGTTTCCATTTTCTTTATCTTGAATTGGCTTTACAACAACTACTTCGATTTGATCGCCAACGTTAACAACATCTGTTAATTCTTCAATAGGTGTTGATGAAAGTTCGTTACGTGGAATAACACCTTCTAAGCCACCACTTTCTTGGATAGCTACGCGTACTTGGTTATCATCAAACGCTAAAACGTCTGCTGTAACTGTATCACCGATACGAACTTCTTTAACACTATCTAATGCATCTTCCATTGATGTGATTGTTTCTTCTCTTACTTCTTCTGACATTAACCAGTTCCTCCTAAGCAATTACCATAGATCATCTTGAACAACGAGTGTTCTTCAAGACTACTATGTTATAGTATATCAAAAGGAATGCCATTAGTCTACCTTAATCATTGATCTGTTGACTTTAATGGATGATTTCTTCAATTTTTTGCAATACTTCTTCAATTGTCAAATCGCTTGTATCGATGATGATCGCATCTTGAGCTGGCTTCAATGGACTAACAGGACGATTCATATCATAATGGTCTCGTTCAATAATTCCTTTTTTTATTTCTTCCAAACTTTCTTTTGTATAGCCGAGTGCTTGATTTTCTTTGTAACGTCTTAGGGCCCGCACTTCAGGACTTGCTTCAAAATAAAACTTATAAGTTGCTTGAGGTAAAACAGTTGTTCCAATATCACGACCGTCCATTACTAAAGACGTTTTTGCAGCCATTTTTTGTTGCATTGAAACCAAATAATCTCTGACTTGAGGAATCGCAGCGACTGGCGAAACATATTTCGTCACCTCTTCACCTCTTATCTCATGAGTCAAATCTTGTCCATTTAATAAAATGTGCTGCAGGCCATTAATATACTCAAACGATAGATCAATTTCTTCTAGAAAAGAAAAATCAGCCTGAGAGTCGATTTCTTTTCCTTGAGTTAACATATAATAAGTAATCCCCCGGTACATCGCACCAGTATCGACATAAATAATATTTAAACGCTCCGCTAATAAGCGTGCAATGGTACTTTTTCCTGATGAAGCGGGGCCATCAATTGCTATTGTTAACATAGCTATTCCTCCTTAAATATTTTCCAATTAAAATAGGCCAGTCGCTAGACTGACCTAACTTAAACATAATTTAATTAAGGCACGACGATTACTTGACCTGGATGAATTGGTGAATCAATCGATACGCCGTTCATCTCAGCTAACTCGTAAACGCTAATACCGTAATTGCGTGCAACACCGTACCATGTATCGCCTGCTTGAATCGTATAGCTACCGTATTGAGGCACTGCTGGTTCTGGTGCCGGTGCTGGTTCAGGAACTGGTACTGGTTCTGGCGTTGGCTCTGGCTCAGGTTCTAGTCTAGATGAACTTTCTTGTGAACTACTACGTGATTGAGTTGGTAAAATTTCTGTACTACCGCTTTGCTCTTCACGCTGGCTGCTTGATTCACTTGATTCGCTAGCAGATTCACTTGCTGAACTTGACTCAGAACCTTTAGAGCTTTCAGCTTCTTGTGAGCGGCTTGCACGGATTTCGTCCGCCGTACGCGCTTCATTGGTTGTTGAAGTTGAGTTACGCGTATATAAAGCATAAATTGTAAACGGTAAAATTGTTACAATAATAAGTAAGAAAAGAAGTACTTTTCCAAGAGTGGACGCTTCTTTATTCCCCTTTTTAGCTTTAGAAACGTTTTTCTTTTTAGTCTTTGCTCGGCGAGCTCTCTTTTCATCTACTTCAACTTGTTCTACATCATCTTGAAGCGCTTCTTCTTCGATACGATTGCGCTGTTTTTTTACGTTATTTTTTTTATTGTTTTTTGCCATTTTTTCTCCTCCTACAACTAACTCTAGCTTAATACTAATATTAAGCATAGTTTAACATAATTTTAGCGCAAAAGAAGTAAAAAAGCGAATTTAATCTTTTAGTCGTAATAATTCGCTAATTGCAAGTTAAAGTAAGACTCATTTCCTACCTAGGTCATCTGAGCTATAAACGCAATGTAAATCATGTGCTTGCCGGCAGCGAAGCTTCGCTTGACAATGAGCTGAGGCATGATACTCGCAAATAGCGAGATGGGCCCAGGGTTTATGGGATTATTCCCATAAACCTTGCCCTCTTTAACCATGCCGAAGGAGGATCGCTGTCAAGGGCGCCGGCTACGCGGCTTCAGCTAACCAAACGTCCAAGGCAGAATGACCGGCGTGAATTCCTCTAGGATAATTATTGATCCACTCCTCGATGCTTTTAATTTGAGCTTTGGAGTAATCTCTAATGATGGATCCTTTTGGAATGTGACGGCGTATCTGACCGTTGATTTGTTCATTAGTGCCTCTCTGATAGGCGCTGTAAGCATCACAGAAATAGATTCGGCAGCGCTTTTCATCTTTATCAAAAAATGATGCTTCCATATCTTTCCAGTTTAAGAATTCACTGCCGTTATCTACGGTAATTGTTTTAAAAGTCATCTTAAACTTTTCAGGGCCTAAGCTGTTCTCAAGATCGTCTAAAGCCTTGATAACCGCACTTTGAGTTTGAGAAGAAAGCTTTAGGAGAATCGTTCGTCTGGAACGGCGATCTACCATCGTTAGTAAGGTGGAACGATGTTTTTTACCGGATTCCATGCAGTCCATTTCCCAATGACCTAACTCACTTCGGTTATTAGCATCCTCAGGCCTATCACGAATAGATTTAGCCAAGGGGTCTCTTTTCGTTCTTCGTACACCCTTATACTGTCGCCTACTGCTTTTACCTTTACGAGGCAGATCTTCCTTAGTTAAAGAAGCGAAGAACCCTCTCTCAATGTAGTTGTAGATAGTTTTAAAGGATAGAGTGAGCCCCAAGATCTCTTCGTTCCTGAGGGCAATGCTTGCCGCATAGGGTGAGTAGGATTCGTTAGCGATTAAGTCCTCAATGAAGTTAGCTGCTTTATGATTGTTTCCGATTTTTGGATTAGGGCCTTTTCTCGTGGCTTCAAAATCATAGTCATCCTGTGCAACATCGGCCGAATACATTTTGTAAGGCTCCAGGTCAGACCTTACAACATCTACTAGGCCTCGCTTACGCTCACGGTAGAAGGTGGCTTTTGAGATGCCTAAAGACTCATAAATCTCTTTGTTGGTTTTTTTCTTCGCCTTTGGCGCTTTGTCATTCTCAATTAGTAACTTTTCCATCGTTCTACGCATCTCATAGGTCATATGTGAATATTTTTTCCGAACTATGGTAGAATAGGTATAGCTCATCGAAATCCCTCCTCTGTATTTTGTGGTTAAAATCAGTATAGCAGAGATG
>NZ_FNEL01000010.1 GCF_900100125.1 Dolosicoccus paucivorans
ATGGATACCGACTAGAAGTTATGCGTAACAAATAAGTCGCTTAACATCAACGTTTACAGCGTGCTAACTTAAAATCGAACACTAAAAGGGGCACGAAAGGGGCAAGTTAGAACAGATCTTCTAGCTTGTCCTCATTTTTTTTAGCCAAATCTTTTGTGATGTGAGTGTAAACATCGAGGGTTGTTTTTGGATTGCTATGTCCGACCCGTTCCATGATATACTTGAGGTCAAATCCTTTTTCCACAAGCAAAGTAATGTGGGTGTGACGCAAAGCATGCGTGTCTATATTAAAATCATTGTCACGTAACAAAGCTACCAAATAAGTATAAGTGATCGGACCGTTGTGTTTACTGGGGAACAAATAGTACTTATCTTCTCCAAATAGTGCGGTTGCAATCATTTCTTGTTCATGTATAATTTCTAACGCACGTTCGTTTAAATAGATAGTGCGATAAGATGATTTTGTTTTAGGCGGCACAACATTATTAGCCATCCTCTCAATAGACTTAGTGATGTTAACCGCCTTTCCTTTTATGTCAGCAAAGGTCAATGCTCGAATTTCACCAATTCGCATACCCGTAAGCAACTGGAATTCGATTGCGTTGGCGTACACTTTGGGTAACTTCTCGTGAATCTTCTTTAAGAAAAGAGGAATCTCAGAAGACGACAATATCTTTTTCTTTTTCCTTCTCCTCGTTCCTTCTTTTATAGTCAAGTCACTAAAACTTATTTTGCATGGTATGTTATAAGCAAGTAAGGCGTACTTATACGCTAAACCTATATGAGACTTGTAATTCTTCATGGTCACAGCAGACAAATTGCGATCCTTTTGAACTTCATCTAAATGACTTTGAAGATCTTTAAAGGTTACTCTTTCGATCAAATAATCGTGAATAGGGTAGGGCTTTAGATAACGTCTGTAAAATCCATCGCTTTTACGTATGCTGGCAAGCGACCATGTCTTTACTCGGTGATCGTGCATTTCTTGATATAGAGCGCCTAACGTCAGAAGTTTTTCAGTGTCTCTTTCTGTTGTATTCCTTATCCGTTCATTTAGCGTGCGTTGTGCGTGGTTACGTGATTGATTAGTGTTTCTATCTAACGTGATACTAACTCGTCTGTAACGACCTGTTTTTGGATCCTTGTACCGTTCTGTAAACTTATATTTTCCGTTGGGTAATTCTTCTACCCACATATTTTATTCTCCTTTCTGATGTGATATAATTGACTTGAAGATAACTCGTGAAGGAACAACGCTGGGGTCATCCCTATGTGCCTGGGGTTATCTTCTTTTTTTATTTAAAAAGGGGAGTAGAAAGCTCCCCATGAATAAACCTTAAGTTTAAATTAATTGCCTTTTCCTTGTTGGACTTCATCCCAATACTCACACAATTTATAAGCAGTTCCGATTCGCATATTTTCTATTTTGCTATCGTATAAACGGTAGTTGTCTAAAGACTGGGTAGCAATTCCTGTGGCTTTGCTGATTTGGTAATTAGTGATGTCACTTTTGAATAGTTCTTTAATTTTGTTTGTGTTGATAATCATTCTTTTATTTCCTTTCTTATTTTATAAATTGCACCAATGTTAACAGTAAATTTAACACGTTTAATACAACGAGAATTAAGAGCAATTTATCGTTTAATTGATTTTTCATTGCTTTTCTATCCTTTCTTTGTGATAATAAAGCTAGGCGGGAAGGTCAACCGCCTGCTGATTATTTTAGTAACTCAATTATTTTAATAATAAGGTTTGCAACCGTCGAGATAATTCCTACTACTAGGGAAATGGTAGTGATTATTTCTTTGGTTGCTTTTTTCTTTTGCTCTTTTTTGTACTGCTTTCTAGTTTTCATCCACATCTTCCTTTCCTGACCTTCTATCTACACTACACAGTTAAAACTGTGTAAAGTCAAGACTTTAGTGAATACTTTTTTTAAAAAAAGGAGAGTAGCAAGCTCCCCAATATAAAATCTAACGTTAGATTTTATTCAGCAAAAGTGGTTATTTCCATTTTGGAAACAGTTCAACCATCTACTTAACCGTATGGGGTTACATATGGTTCGACCTCTTTCTGTTTAACTCATGCAAACTTTGCATCAGTTGGGTTCACCTTCATCAAATATATTAGATAAGAGTAACGGTGGTTAACCCTTGCTAATTCATCAAGGCAATCAGTTGTTCTTTCAAGTGTTCTTTGTCCATGTTGTTTTCTGCAATTTGCACGACCACCCCTTCCATTGTTACGATAAACTCTTCAACGGCATAACTGTATTGATTCAAGTTCATAAAATGAACAGCTAATAATATGCTTGTTCGCTTATTACCGTCTAGAAACATATGGAATTTGACCGTTGAATAGATAAGGTGCGTCAATTTATCAATGAAAGTAGGATAGTAGTCGTCATTTTGGATATGGTGTAATACGCTATCCAATTGTCCGGTGTCTCTTTCGCCGCGAAGGCCACCACTTTCTTCAATTACTGCATCGTGTAATTTAATAGCGTAATCTAAAGTAAAATATTCCATACTACTTATCCTTTAATCTGATAAAAACTTCGCGGTTTCGTTTCAATTGTTGAAGTGTTAATCGATAGGCTTTTTCCTCTTTTGACATTTCTTCAATCTTTTCTATTTTCTTTTTTTGTTCAGTTTTCATTTACAAATCCACCTCCAATTTCACTGCTTTACCTACAATCCGTGCTGGGTTGTCTTCATTCACGAGATAGGGTGCATAATCTTCATTGATCGATTCCAAAAGAATGCTATCACCTAGTTTGCGAACTCGCTTCAATGTGGCTTCTTCATCACCGTTTAGCAACACTGCCGCTATTTCTCCATTCTCCACGTCTGATTGTTCCCTTACCATGACGTAACTACCGTCAGGGATCTTAGGGTACATCGAATCGCCTTTAGCCTTTAAATAGAATAAATTCCCTGCAGGCACCGATGACTTGAGTGTCTCACGGTACTCATCGATATTTTCTTCTGCCGTAATAGGTTCACCACAAGCGATAGAACCGAGGACGGGGATTGAAATCAAACCTTCTAGCTCTCTTCTAATGTAAGAAATGTTCGTGGCTATGTCATCGCTAAGTCCTAAGATATAATCGCTACTCGCACCAAGAACTTGAGACATCTTTTTTAATTCGTTCCCACGAGGTAGGCTGTCGTTGCTCTCCCACTTCGATATAGTAGTGTATGTTTTATAACCGAGCATCTCAGCAAGTTCAGATTGACTTAAATTTTGTTTTTCTCTAAGTCTCCTAATTCGCTCGCCAGTTATTTTGTTTTCCATCTCCAAATTTATCACCTCCCTTCTATGTATCTACTATATAATTAATGAGAATTAAATTCAACAGTAAACTATATAAAACATTAAATAAATTCAATAGGATAAAGATAATGAAAATAATTCATATAAAGAACTTGACATATGAAATTAATTCATATAGTATAAAGATAGACAAAACGGAGGGAGGTAAAACAAATGGTTAGTATCGCAGAACTAAGAGCGAGAAAAGGAAAGATGTCGCAAAGAGAGTTAGCTGAAAAATTAAGCGTAACTCAAACAACCATCAGTAATTGGGAAAAGAATCCCGAATCTATCAGCGGAGAGAACCTTAAGAAAGTTGCTTTGTTTTTCCGAGTAAGTACGGATGAACTACTTGGTATCAAAGTTGGCAAAAATTTTTAACCACAACATGAATTTAATTCATATTAAGCGATATCAACAATTTTGAACTAGAAGTAGAACTGAATGGAAAGTTCATGCGGGAGGAGTGTAAGAATATGCAAGCTGTCGTTGAAAAAGAATGGTACACGATAAAACAACTTCAACAAACGCACATTGATTGGTGGAGTGAAACGACCGTGTATCGAAATGTAAAGAAAATGGAGGAGCACAAAGACTTCAAAGAATACGTCATACGCCCAACTGGTAGAACAACATTGGTCAATTATGAAGGATTCGTAAAGTTCTTGAAGTGGAAAGACAAAAATAAATTTAAAGGATGAGGAAGATGGAGAAAAACAACTTAGAGAATTGGAATGAACCGTGGACGGATAAGGAACGAGCTTTTGTAAAGAAGTATTACAAAGCGTTGGGTTCTAAAAAAATAGCGAACTTACTTAAAAGAACACCCGTAGCCATCAAGATCCAAGCACAATTGATGGGAGTCACCGAACCACGATCTAAAGGTCCTGAATGGACACGGGAAGAAAAGAGGTATTTTCTGAATAACTTCTATCGAAAAAATTACCGTGAGTTGTCAAAAGCTTTGAACCGATCCACTTCCACACTTCATAAGTGGGCGCAGTTTTTAGACCTTAAAAGCTTGACACTATCGGATCGGATGGAGATTAAGACGATGTTCGACAATGAATACACAGCCAAAGAAATCGCAAAAGTTATGGGAATGACCGAAGAGGCGTTGAAACTTTGGGCACGAACGGCTGAGGGATGTACAACGTGGGAACTCGAACAACGAGCCAAGCGAAAGAGTGATCACAGCTATGTCTAAAGATTACTTCTCCAATTACGGCAAGCCGTGGAGTAAAAAAGAAAATCAATTTATGAAAAAGCATTACAAGCGCCTTGGTGCTATCAAAACTGGTGACGAATTAGCGTCACAACATTAAAGGAGTGGAGGAAATGATCAATCAAATTATTATCACAGTTTATTTGATGTTCAACGTTTTCTTCCTCATGTTGGTGATCGTTTGCGACAAGCAAGAAATCATCAATAAGCTAAATGAGGAACTCGAAGAGATGGGCGAAGAACTCAAAGAAGCAAGAGACTTGAACAAATACTACGAACTGTCAAAGGGGATGCCAAAAATATGATGAGCAATTACGATCGCTGGAAAACAACCACACCAGATGATAGAGAAAAGATTGTAGCCAAAGATTTCATGGGACGATCTGTCACAGATGGTGAACTATATGCCTACATTTATATCGACGGCGAATACGTGCACAAAAGCGGTTATGACTTGAATGTATTCTTTTCAACCCTTGACAGCTCAATGAAGCGAGAAATACTGATGGAATATTTTGATGGACAAGAAGCAACGGAGGTGCCTTTTAAATGAGTATGACACTATACGATATGTCCCACGACTACCAAGAGCTTTTAAGCATGATGGAAGAAGGTGGAGTATCACCCGAAGTAATAGCTGATACCTTGGATTCGATCCGAGAGCCGATGGCGATTAAAGCAGAAAACATCGTAAAGATAATCCAACACCTCAATAACAACAACGAAATTATTAAAAAGGAAATTGATCGATTAAGAAGTAAGCAACAAGCCAACGCTAAACGAGCAGATGACTTAAAACAATACTTACGTGATTCGCTCGATTTACTGGAGGACCCACGGGTTAAAACTCCTCTGTTTAGTGTATGGGTGCAAAATAACCCACCAAGACTTGTGGTTAATAAGGAAGATAACATCCCTGATGACTTCTATGAGCCCCAAGCACCTAAACTAAACCGACAAGCATTAAAGGAGGCGATCGAAGAAGGAAATGAGATAGAAGGTGTTGAAATTCAACAATCACGAGGAGTGAGATTTAGATGAAAATCATATCTGCTAAAGACATAGACAACAATGCGTCCACATACATTATTTATGCCAATCCAGGTGTAGGTAAGACGTCGTCCATTAAACACATTCCAGGAAAGACACTGTTGATTGATATTGATAAATCAAGTTCTGTTCTAGCAGGATCTGAAAACATCGATGTCCTATCAGTAGATACTTATAAAATTTGGGAGTCATGGATGGACCTTGTAACTTGGCTGCACGAACCAAAAAACATTAAAGACTATGACAATATCGTCATTGATAACGTGACCGAATTATTCCGTTCGATCCTGACCCAATTAGGACGTGAAGGTAAAAATAATCGAGTTCCAGGAATGGACGCTTACCAACGAACAGACTTTGTCATCATGGATAGTTTCAGAGCTTTGCAACGACTCCATAAGCGGTTAATTTTCACTGCATGGGAAACGAGCGACTTATGGACGAAACCTGATGGACAGACCGTTAACCGGGCTATGCCTGATATCCGTAAACCAATTCTCAATAACTTCTTAGGTTTAGCTGATGTCGTGGGTCGGTTAATCGTCACACGAGATGAGGAAGAAAAAGAACGTCGAGGTTTTATCTTACAACCGAGAGAAGATATCTATGCTAAGAACCGTTTAGATGATCGTAAAGGATGTAAGGTGGAGGAGCTAATTGTTTGAACTTTTTCCACACCAACAGAAGTTAGTTGACCAAGCGCGTGACGAGATCGCAAAAGGCTCTCGTGGGGTAATGATTGTTAGTCCAGCGGGGAGCGGAAAGTCTGTTGTTATTGCTGAGATCGCACGATTAACAACACGAAATAAAAAACACGTTCTCTTTATTGTTCATCGTCAGGAGCTGGCTCAACAAATAGAAGAAAGTTTCGTAAAGCAAGATGTAGATATGGACTATGTCACTATTTACACCGTGATACGTGCTAGAAACCGATTAGGCAACTTTCCAGAACCATCAGTCATCATCACAGATGAAACGCATCACTCGCGGGCGAACACCTACCGAGAAATCTATGATCATTTCCCGGAATCTTTCCGCTTAGGATTTACTGCAACACCCTGGCGAATGAACGGGAAAGGCTTCACCGATATCTATGACACGATGATTGAAGGCGAGTCTGTTCAATGGCTTATTGACAATAACTATTTAGCACCTTTTAAGTATTATTCTATCGATTTAGTCAGTCATGAGAAGCTCAAGAGTTCATCAACTGGTGATTATACGTCTGGATCAATAACTTCATCCTTATCCAAAAGTGTTTTTGGCGATATTGTAGAGCATTATAAAAAATTGGCAAATGGCAGAAAAGCCATTCTCTATGCGCACAACGTTGAATATTCTGAAAAAATCACTGAAGAATTCAACAAAAACAATATATCGGCCGCTCACGCTGATGCGAAAACACCAAAAAAAGAACGCGATACAATTATGCAGAGTTTTCGAGACGGAAAAATACAAGTGCTATGTAACGTTGACCTTATTTCAGAAGGGTTTAACGTGCCGGACTGCAGTTGCGTCATCTTAGTGCGTCCAACTAAAAGCTTAGTGCTACATATTCAACAGTCGATGCGGTCAATGCGGTATCAACCAAATAAAACAGCCGTCATCATCGATCATGTAGGTAATTATATGACTCACGGACTCCCGTCTTCTGAACGCGAATGGACAATCGAAAGTAAAAACAAGAATAAAAATGATCTTAAAAATGTTATGCCAACAAAAGAGTGTACGGACTGTTATATGGTTGTTTCTTCTGCGACAAGAGTTTGTCCAGGATGCGGGCATGAATTTACAGTTGAAAGTAGAGGTTTAGTAGATGAAGATGCTGAATTAAAGGAAATTGATCAACAAGCATTTGAAGCGGACTACCGGCTTATAACGATTAATCGAAAGCCCGTTGATCTGCTTCAAACGGTCGAAGAAATTTATATTGTAATGAAACTTAGAAACTATAAACCTGGGTGGGTTTATTTTCAAGCTAAAACGAAAGGAATACTCCCAGAATATTACTCGCAAATTAGTCGGTTAAAAGACAAATATAAACACATATAAAAGGAGATATTAAAAATGTTCAAAACAGATTATTCAAACTTAAATCAGACAGATTATAAACCCGTTCCAGAAGGTGAGTATGAAGTTATTATCCACAAAGTTGAGGAGCGCGTCAGTCAAACGGGTAATCGTGGTCTATCCATTCGCTTGGATATTCGTAGAGATTTAAAGCAAGTGCCCGAGCTAGCAGAAACAAACGGAAAATACGCAGGTCGTGTCGTTTTTGATAATCGCTGGCAGTCAAACGGAAAGTACAATACAGAGCATTTCATGTACTTATTACAAGCTGTCGGAGTGCCAGAAGGTACTGAAATTAAGTCGATGAACGACCTTTACCAAGCTATCGAAGGGAAACCTGTTCGAGTTTTTATTAAGAAAGAATATTCAGAATATCGTAAAGAAGAAGAGAATTCGATTGCTCCATGGGCATACAATCCAACGCGATTCTCAAATGTTCAAGTCGAATCCAATCCATTTGTGACCGAAGAAGATTTACCATTCTAGGAGTGATTAAATGCAATTTATACCAGAAGATTTAAAAAATCTTACTAACTGGTGTACCTGGAATTATGAAGTGGTTGGAAACAAAGAAACTAAAATTCCTTATAATCCAGTCACTGGAGAGCGAGCGCGGAGTAATGATCCGTCTACGTGGGTAAGTTTTGAAGAAGCCAGCACAGCGCATATGTGTGACGGTATAGGTTTCTTCTTTACCCCACCTTATATTGGGATTGACTTGGACAATGTAGGTGGCGATATCGAACGCTATAAAGCCGGAGATATCACCGATAATATTGTCGCTGAATTTTATGAAGCTTTTAAATCCTATGGGGAGGTGTCCCCCAGCGGACAAGGTGTTCATATTATTACAAAAGGTAAAATCCCTGGCACTAGAAGACGTCGCAACAATGTTGAGATGTATCAAGAGGGTCGTTTCTTCACAATGACCGGTGACACACTACGAAAATATTCCAAAGTAACACCAGCAAGCGATAATGAGCTTAAACGAATTTATAAAAAATATTTAGACAACTCAGATAATATTGTATACCCACGTTTTAAAGAGCCCACCTTTTCGCATAACTTATCGACAGCTGAGGTTGTTGAAAAGATACTGCAATCGAAACAGGCAAGCATGTTTAAAGTATTTATGAACGGGGGATGGGAAAGTTATTACAACAATGACCAAAGCGCGGCGGATTTAGCTTTTGCGAATCTGTTAGCTTTCTGGACAGCAAAAGATTATACCCAGATGGATGAACTTTTCAGAAAATCTAGTTTATATCGTCCTAAATGGGATGAAAAGCGGGGAAAAGTAAGCTATGGCGAAATGACGTTAAATAAAGCCATCCACGATACCAATCAAACATTTATACCCCCTCTTGAAAAACCAAAGTATTATTTTAGCGATGAATTTCATCAACCTGAGAGTAGCCCAAAGGAATATCCAAAAAGATCTTATGACGATACAGGGAACGCAGATCGACTAGATGACCGCTTTGGAGATATTATCTCATATATTTACGACTTTAAAAAATTCATGATCTATAACGGTCAACATTGGCGAGAAGACGGAACTGGGGAGATACGTAAATTAATTGATTTAATGATCGAGGACATGAAGAACGAACCTATCCACGTAGCTGACCCGAACGACGAAGAGTTAGTAAAAGAAGCGGAGAAAGCTTTAAGAAAGCATATTAAAGATTCCCGCCAAACATCTAAAAAGAGAAACATTGTTGACGAAATGCAACACCGACACTCACAGCTTCCGAACGACTTCGACAAGGATGATATGCTCGCTAATACACCCAACGGGGTATTGGATTTAACGTCTGGAGTGATACTTGAGCACGATCCAAAATACATGATGTCAAAAATAACCGAAACAGAAATATCTGAATATGCTCCGGACATTTGGCTAGATTTCTTAAACGATATTTTTGATGGCGATAACGAAATGATTGATTTTATGCAACGTGCTTTAGGGTATTCGTTGACCGGCTCAACTAGAGAGCAAGTGATGTTCATCCTACATGGACGGGGTAGAAATGGTAAGTCTTTATTCGTTGAAACTGTGTCTGAAATATTGGGTGATTATTCCCGCACTATTCGCGCAAGTTCTTTAATGGCTAAAAAAGACAGTGGTGTTGGTGATGACATTGCCGTCCTTCAAGGCGCACGATTTGTCACAAGCTCCGAACCGAACGAAGGCTTCCGGTTCGATGAAGGTTTGATTAAACAATTAACAGGCGGGGATACCATCACTGCGCGGTTCTTATACGGTACGGACTTTGAGTTTGAACCAAAATTCAAGCTTTGGCTCACAACGAACCATAAGCCCTACGTCCGAGGTACTGATGATGGAATATGGCGCAGATTGCTATTAGTTCCGTTTGAAGTGCAAATACCCGAAGATAAAGTCGATAAAGACTTAAAATATAAACTCCTTCGTGAATCACCAGGGATACTCAATTGGATATTAGAAGGCGCTGTTAAATGGCAACGAGACGGTTTGAAAATTCCGAAGAAGATCATTGAACAATCTCAAGCGTATCGATTCGAAATGGACATTGTGGCGCAATTTATAGATGCAGAGTGTGTAACTGGAGAAAACTATTCAGTAAAAGCTAATGAATTATATAAAGCGTACATTCAATGGGCAAACGAAAATGGGTATTACCGATTTAATCATACAGAATTTGGTCAAAAGATGGTTGAAAAGTTTGAGAGAAAACGCACAAAGAAAGGAAACTTATATTCAGGGTTAGAGATTAAACAAAAATATCCAGGCTTAAAATCATTAAATTAGTGTAGGGGTGTAGGCCATGGTGTATACCTAATTTTACATTTTGACCCCCTACAAACCGCTATATATCAATACTTATATTACTTTTTATCTTTTGGTGTATACCGAAGAGAAAATATAAATATATGGAAAAAAATAAAAAGAACTGTATAGGAAATAAGTTTTCGAGGTGGTATACACCAATAATAAAAATAGTCTTAGAACCTTGATAATATCAAGGTTCTACCATGTGGGGGGGTATACACCACTGCCTACACCGAAGGAGGTCACATGAAAAAAACAGAAGCACATATTCAAAGTGAAATATTACTTGCCTTATCAAAACGCGGGCACAGGTTATGGCGAACGAATGCCGGGAAAGTTAGAACCATTCAGGGGCATATTATTAAATTGATGCCAGAAGGCTTCCCGGATACGTGTGGATTTAGAAAAAGTGATGGTAAGTTCATAGCGATTGAAGTGAAAACACCGAAAGGGAGATTATCGCCGGCGCAGAAACGTTTCGCTAAATTCGCTGAAAAACAGCCGATTATTTACGGTGTCGCACGCTCAGTTGAAGAAGCCATTGAAATTGTGGAAGAGAGGGATTAGAAATGATTACATTTTTAGATAAAGATAAAATGACGCACGCAGAAATAGTTATTTTAAAAAGCCTTGATAAAAAATACAGTTTTATTAGTCGTAGCGTACTGACTAACGACCTGTTTATTTGGGAGCGTATGGAATCGCCTAACTACAGCGAGAGGTGTGTGACATCAACATCATCAGACTTACTGCCCTACCCTGGATTATTTTCTTATATCGAACCTGGAAAAATTTATAACCTGGCATTTATTGAGGGTAACGAATACAAGCGTTTTAACCGTGGAGGGATAAGCGGTGGAAGTGAATAAAAAATTACTAGGCGAAGAAATCAAAAGAATACGCATTTCACGATTAGAATCACAGGAAGAATTTTCTCAAAAAATTAGAGAAATTACCCGCCTAAAAACCGGAAGAAGCGGAGTGTCAAAATGGGAAAAAGGTTACAATACCCCGAGCAAAAAAGCTTTAAAGGCGATCGCACAACTGGGGAATATGAGAGTGGAAAAATTGCTGGCTAATTCTGGTTTAAAAATTGTCATTCCAGAGGGCGCCTCTAATACACTGCCGGTGTTTTTAACAGAAGAAGAAAAGTTTGTTCTTCACAAAGAATTGCTGGAATTAACAGACAACGAAATTCACAAAAACTGGGAACGAAATCCTGAACACGTCGAGAAAGTACGACTGCTTGGCGAACAGTTGTTTGGGTAAATAGAAAGGTGATAAAAATGATTGAAGTATATACAAAAGACGGTTGCTTTCCTTGCAAGTTTACTAAAGATTTTTTCGAGCAAAAGGGGATTCCATTTAAAGAAATAAAAATGACCGACGAATTAGCGGAAGAGTTGAAAGAAAGATACGGCATCATGTCTGTTCCTTTTGTGAAACTTAGTGAAGATAATTACTGGACAGGGTTCAGACCCGATAGAATCGAGGAGATAGCTAATGAAGTCAACAACCAATAGATTAAGTTTCATGGCGATCCTTATTATTGTACTACTCTTCGCCTATCTCGTGTTCATGGCAGTAGGTTTAGAGGATTCCGATGACATTCACTTGCAAACGACAGAGCCAAAGATCGTTCAGTCATACACAATAACGAGGGGTGGGCGTTCAACCGTCATCGTGGAGGTATGGGAGATGGAATATAAGGGCGAGAAACTTCGCTCGATGCACTTTGAAAATACGGGTACAGCCAACAGCTTAAGTGATATTCGATTCATGTTAAGAGAATTGGAGCAAGATATTTATGAGTACAAAACCAGAGAAGATTAAACCTAGCTATTATCGCAACAATGGAACGGACTTAATCAAGATGTGGAGTCAACTCTTTTCGGTTGAAGGATTCAGAACGGCAATGAAGAGTCACATCACAAAATATGTGGTGCGGTACGACAAAAAAATGGTATCGAAGATTTAGAAAAGGCAAAACATTATATTGAAAGGTTGATTGAATTTGAACATGAACAGCTTGACGAAAGCAATCACACAATGGATTAGAGCACGGAACATTCACACAGCTAAACCAGGTAAGCAATTCCTAAAAGTCATTGAAGAAGTAGGGGAATTAGCAGAAGGAATGGCAAAAGGTAACATGAACGCTATTCAAGATGCAATTGGCGATATCTTTGTAACGCTGGTGTCATTATGCGAAACGTTAGATATTGATATTACGGATTGTGTGGCACAAGCTTACGATGAAATTAAGGATCGTAAGGGGAGGCTAATTAACGGTGTCTTCGTGAAGGAGGAATAACGGTGGAAAAATTTATAGACCGAGTATTAGCAGCGCTTGTAACTTTAATGATATTTTTCTTAATCGGAATGGGTGTCATGACGTGGTTAGGCGCTTCGCTAAAAATAAAAGTGTTTTCTCTGGTGTTGCTGTTTCTCACGATGGGATTCATTGGTAAGGAGTTAGATCGATGAAAGTAACATGCATTTATGGGTTTGAATGGGATGGAGATATTGTCGCTGAACAAGACAATACGTTTATTATGGAATGTAAAGACACGGGTACACGGCATGTGGTCAGAAAAGAAGAATTAGGAGCGCCGGATAAACGATATCATTTCATTGAAAGAGAATTCCCGGAGCGGTTCAAGACAAAAGAAGATTTATTTGTGTATCAAAATCAAATGCAAGGGACGCTAATTTTCTTGTAAAGGAGCTGATTGTTTGCGAGAACGAGGAGGACTGCGAGATGGGGCGTTCAGGCATACAGAAGCAGTCATCCAAAGTTATTACAAATACCCTCAGTGGATAAAGAAACGAGAAGAGGAGTTGCATCACCCTCACAAACAGACGGACGTTAATCAGGGTGGAGGAGGAAACATACCCTCTTCTCCTACTGAGAACACAGCAATGAGGCTTATGTTGGATAAACAACTGAAACAATGGAATTTTGAATATGCAGCGCTAAAAGAGATGATGGTGTCTGCTGACGATGAGACGTTGAAGATTATCGAGTTGTGGTATTTAGAAAAGCCACGAAGACATACATGGGACGGCGTTAGTTTGGCTACGAACGTGTCGAGACGACAGTGTATAAGGCTAAGAAACGAGTTTGTAAAAGAACTCGCTGAAAAACTTAGCTTTTTTTGAAAGTTGGCACTATTGGGACTTACTTTCGTGCTATTATGATAGTGTAAGGAAAGTCCCTTACGACGACAGCGACCATTATGGGCGTAATCATCCTACTTTACGATTCATCGATTTCCTCCAATAATAAAAAAATATCGATGAGTGAACTCTCTGATTAATGTCAGGGAGTTTTTTATTTATATAACAAATTCATGAAAGAGGTGACGGAAACTGGAAGACTTAAATTTAAGACAGCAGAAATTTGTTGAGGAGTACGTTGCCTCAGGAAATGCTAAACAATCAGCGATTAAGGCGGGATACTCGGAAAATAGCGCTGAAGGACAAGGAGTCCGATTGCTAAGGAATGCTAAGGTTTCTGAAGCAATAAAGAAACGATCAAAAGAATACTTTGATGAGCTATCAATGACCGTGGAAGAAGCGCTAGCGATCACGGCGTCAATCGCACGAGGTGAACCGCAACGATCTTACTTCAAGCAGGTAGATAAGATTACAGGAATTGTTGAGATTGAAAATGAACGACTGGTGACTCCGTCAATCGAAGATAGGCAACGTTCGTTAGACCATATCTTCAAAGTATCTGGCGCTTATTTAGATAAGAAAGAGATTACAGCAACAGTCGATACGAACCCACTTGATAAAATGATTTCTCAATTAAAGGGTGATCAGTAGTGGAGTTAGTATTGTCTGATAAATATAAATCTTTCTTGAAAGTATGGGATGCTGAGGTTGAAAATCTAGAAGGAACAACAGCCGCAGGAAAGACGACGGTTGGGGCATTTAAATGGATGCTCAAGGTAGCGGATTCGACTCGGAAATTACATGTCCTGAGCGGACTGGACTTAGGAACGATCGAAAAGAACATCATTCAATCTGAATTAGGTTTACTTGATTTATTAGGTCAGTATATTGAATACCGACCAAACGGAAATAAAGACCACTCACTACCTCATATGATTTACTATACACCTAAAGGCGAAAAGGTTATTTATGTGTTGGGTTATGACAATAAGACGCGCTGGAAGAAAGCATTAGGTGGACAGTACGGTTGTTTGTTTATTGATGAAGTAAACATTGCAGATATGGAGTATGTCCGAGAAATTTGGATGCGTTGTGATTATGTTATGACCACATCCAACCCAGACGACCCTGAACTTCCTATTTACCATGAATATATTAACCGAAGTCGACCGTTAGAACAGTTTAAAAATGATGCTCCAATCGAAATAACAAGTGAACTCAATGAACAGCCGAAAGATGGGTGGATTCATTGGTTTTTTGATTTTAGTCACAATGCAGGACTAAGTGAAGAAAAGAAAGAACGAATCAAAGGTGCAGTACCTAAAGGAACTAAACTCTACAAGAATAAGATACAAGGTTTACGTGGTCGAGCAGAAGGTTTGGTGTTCAGCAGTTTTGAGTACAATCGTAACGTCATTACCGAAGCGAAGGCTAAAACATTTAGATTTGTTTCTTATTCTTGTGGAGTGGACACAAGTTATTCTAAGCATACCGATGATACGGTAGCGTTTATCTTTCTAGGGATTACAGATAAAGGTCAATTAGTAGTTTTAGAAGAAAAGATCATGAGCAACAAAGATGAAGAAGTTCCGTTTAGTCCATCAGATGTGGCTAAGGAGCTTTTTTCTTTTATGGATTATTGTACGGATAAATGGGGTTTTAGCCGGTATGTCCATATCGATAACGCAGACCAGGCAACGATTACTGAAGTGAACAAACTGAAGCGCAATGTATCGTCGCTGCATAGTTTTATCAATTCAGATAAAAGCCTAAAGATTATTGACCGTGTGAACTTTATGAACTCGTGGATTGATAACCAAATGTATTTGATTGTTAGACATTGCAATCATCACATCCATGAAATCAATACTTATTCATACGACAAAGACCAACCTGAAGACCGAAATGACCATACGATTAACGCAAGTCAGTATGGGTGGATACCGATTAGAACATCTGTTGGGTATGAAGTGAAGAAGACAGTACAAAAAGACAAGATGAAAGCATTAAGAAGAATGAGGTGATTTAAATTAAGAGAGCCAACGAATTTGAATACGGTAAACAAAATCTATATATAACTGAACGAGCTAACGAAATCTACCGAATGGACGAATTGCCGAATAACGAAGACTTGTTAGCACTGGTGGCAGACCACCAAGCAGAGCAAGTACCACGATTGCAGATGTTGCACCGTTATCATATCGGAAAAAACGATGGTATTTTAAATCGAAAAAGACGGTTTGATGAAAATAAATCAGATTACCGAACACCGCATCCTTTTGCTGAGAACATTACTACTTTTAGAACAGCATACTTTGTTGGTGTACCAGTAAAAACAGAGTTCAGAGGTAGGGGCGATGAGTACGATGCGCTCAATGATGTTACTGAAAAATGGAATCAACAAGAAGATATGGATGCACACAACATTGATTTAGCGACCGACTTATCCAAGTTTGGTCGAGCTTATGAAATGATGTATCGGGGCACTGACGATGAGACGCATATTGCGATCAGTAATCCCGAATGGACGTTTGTTGTGTATGACACAACCGTACAACAAGAACCGTTGTTTGCTGTTCGTTATCCATCATTTCAAACGAAAAATGAATTGTTATATTATGTGACAGTTTATACAGATAAGGAAGTCATTGAGTATGCACCGACAAAAATTGTTGGCGGTGAGTTAAGAGAGGTTTCTAGAACAAAACACTTTTTTGGTGATGTCCCTGTGGTAGAAGCGACATTTAATCGTTATCGCATGGGAGATTATGAAAAGGTCATTCCACTGATTGATTTATATGACGCTGCACAATCAGACACAGGAAACTACATGACCGATACGAATGAGTCGTTATTAGTTGTGACGGGGGATTTTAATCCTGATGAAGTAGACTATGATCCAAAAGCGAACATGATGTTACTCCCAACCGGAGTCCTGCCAGATAACAGCCAGTCAAAGATTGAAGCAAAATTCATGCACCCGGAATATGACGTACACGGCGTGGAAGCTCACAAGGAACGGTTAAGACGGGATATTTATCTGTTTAGTTATACGCCGGACGTGAGCGACCAAAACTTTGCAGGAACACAATCTGGTGAAGCGATGAAATACAAATTGTTAGGTTTACAGCAAGATAGAGCGATTAAAGAACGCTTAATCCGTAAAGTGTTTACAAGACGTTATGGAATGCTACTAGCAATGGGCGATTTCATCAACGAAACAGAAGGTAAGGAAGCAGTCAAAGATTTGGTCGTGACGTTTACACCGAACCTACCCGTCAACTTAACGCAAGAACTACCGGTTCTTTCAAGTGCAGGAGCTAAATTCAGTCAGTCCACATTGTTATCACAAGCGTCATTTGTAGACAATGTTGAAGACGAGATTAAAGCCGTTGAAGAAGAACGTCAACAGTATATGGGGGATCTACAGTCACGAATGAGAGGTGCGGATAATGGTGAAGAAGACCTACTGGCAAATCCGAAGAACCGAAGAGATGAGCCAGATCAAACAGAGGGACGAAGCACTCCAGACGACGTATGATCGAATTTATCAAAGAACGTTAACTGATATTGAAAAAGAGTTAGAGCGAATGTATCACAGTTTTGGACAGTCCATTGGTAAAACAGCCGGGCAAACTAAAGTCCTTGCAAGTGAGTTGGAAATGGAAAGATTTCAATGGTTAGCAAAAGCGTGGGTAGATAAACGGTTACGAGATAACCAAAAGGCCACTGAGTTGATGAGGTTATACAACTTCTCACTTCGTGCCAATCGTTTAGAGTTATTTAAAGCAACATTAGAGATGAACGTGGCTTTGATGGCAGACGAGGAAGAACAAACGACGCAAGAGTACATTTTAAAAGAAGGTTTAAGAGAATATCGAAACCAA
The DNA here is from genome assembly GCF_900100125.1 of Dolosicoccus paucivorans. GTDB lineage: Bacteria > Bacillota > Bacilli > Lactobacillales > Aerococcaceae > Dolosicoccus > Dolosicoccus paucivorans. The sequence goes on from NZ_FNEL01000010.1 coordinate 17,543, forward strand.
GCTGGAATAATGGAGCTAACTGTGCCCGAACCAGAGATTGCTCATCAGATTATCAATCGGTTGTCTCATACAAGTTTTAAAGGCGTGACCTGGTCAGATAGAGTGTGGCAACGACAAGACGGCTTATCGAAGATGGTGACTCAAATCGCTGAAGATGTCGTCCTTATGGGAAGAAGTCCGCTAGAATCCATTCCAAGGTTAAGAGAAATGTTTAATGTAGGAGCTTACGAAGCTAGACGGTTAGCTGTCACTGAATCAGCAAGAGTCCAAACGGAAGTCCAAAAGGATTTATACAAACGAAATGACTTTGATGAGTATATTTATTTAGCAGAACCGACAGCATGTTTGATTTGCGCTTCACTGCATGATAAGACATTCAAGGTGGATGATATGACACCTGGGATAAATGCCTGTCCAATGCATCCGCATTGTCGATGTTCAACCGCGCCGAACGTGGATAAAGAACGCGATAAGTTGGAAGAGATGTTGAAAGAGCGGGAGGACCAAAAGTTCGATTTCATTAAACCACAAAACTTAATATCTTTAATAACTCAATCTGGAAAAATAAATGCAGTTGAAAAAGAAATAATATATGATAAGCATGATGGCTACATACAGACACCCAATAGCTTTTATATTAATCGGGCGATGCGCTCTGGAAAAACACATCAGCTACCGACTGAAAAGATGAAAACTATTGAAGTTTTAAATAATGTTATTGCAAAGAACGAATTACCAAGTAACTTAAGAACTGTTAGATATGTGGATACAGAGGCTCTTGGCTCAATAATTTCGCAAAATCAGAAGAAATTTGTTGAAGTCACTAATATTAATGACATAGTTGACGTTTTAAATAAGAGTGAAATATCATTTCGAGACCAAGGACTTGTATCTGTTAGTTTATTAGAAGATAAAAATGTTTTTAAAAACAACAGATCGATAAAGTTGGTTATTGATGTGCCTAAAAAAACGAATGTTTTTGTTACTGAAAATATGATGGAAAGCGAAATGATAATACGACCTGATACAAGGTATGATATAATTAAATCAGAGGTAGATTCGAATCAGTTAGTTATTTATATGGTATTAAAGGAGTGATATAAATGTCGAAGTTTTCCAATGAACATTTAGAAAACATTTTTAAAAATAGCGGTATTCACATTTATCACTTTACGCCTGAAAAATTAAGTAAGATGACTATTCAGGAGCTGTTATCGTTGCGAATGATAGGGTTATCTGAACAGGAAGAAATGAATGTGTTGGCTGAATTTGAAAAGCCAAATAGAAAGCGAGAAATGTCCGCTTTGAATATCTAGTACCTACCCTCAGTTGTCGGTGCTATTTTTATGTCCAATTCTAGCCACGACGTTAAACTGCCTAGATAACTAAAAGATTGACTGAATAGGGAATGAACATGCCACTGCACGGGGTAAGGACTGTGTAGGGGCTTTTTGTGTTGGTTAACTATTCGGGCAAGGAGGTAATAACATGTCACAAGAAGAAGTAAAAGAAACTGAAGGAACAGATACACAAGAACATTTACCGCAAAGTCAAAGTGAATTGGATTCCGTGATTTCTAAAGCGATCGGTACAGCTTTAAAAAATAATACAGCAAAGTTAGAAGAACAGTTCAATCAAAAACTAAAAGAAGAATTAGAAAAAGAACGTTCATATGCTAAATTATCTGAAAAAGAAAAAGAAGAAGCGAAGTTAACTGAACGAGAAGAAGAACTAAAAGAACGTGAACGAGCGCTAGCATTAGCTGAATTGAAAGCAGAAGTCAAAACAGATGTTTTAGAAAAAGATTTACCAACAGAACTGGTTGACTTTCTTGTTGTATTAGACGATAAAGAAAAGATTTTAGATGCAGTGAATGCCTTGAAAAAAGTGATTGAGAATAAGGTGCGAGACGAAGTAAAAGAGAAGGTTAGACAAGATACCCCCTCAGAACCTCAAAGAACATACAACGCACCGAACGATCGTCAGACTTTAGCAGAAAGAGCTGCAAAACACCGTATTATTTAATTAGTAGAAAAGGAGAATATCAATGTCAAAACTAAAAACACAAGTATTTAATCCAGACAATGTAATGTTAGCGGATGCAACCGAAGGGACAATCCCAGGTTCATTTAATGAATTGATTGTTGAAGAAGTGATGGAGAATTCAATCGTCATGCAGTTAGGTAAGTACGAACAAATGGATAGTCAAGAAAAAGAATTCCAATACTTCCTGGAAGGACCAGGTGCTTACTGGGTAGGAGAGGGTCAAAAGATCCAAACTTCTAAAGCAAAATGGACCACTGTTAAGATGACATCTGCAAAACTAGGAATTATCATGCCAGTATCTCGTGAATTCTTACATTATAAAGTAAGTAATTTCTTTGACATTATGCGTCCACGTATCGCAGAAGCATTCTACAAAAAGTTTGACGAAGCAGTTATTTTAAATAAAGACAACCCATTCAATCAGTCTATTGTGCAATCGATTGAAACGGCCGGAAACAACGTTGAAGATAAATTGGATTACAACGGAGTTATCACGTTAGAAGATGCGTTGTTAAAAAACGATGTGGAAGCGAATGCTTATATTTCTAAAGCCAAGAACCGGACAAAGTTACGCGGTGCATTAGATCCACAGAACTTGCCAATCTATGACCGCACAAATAACACCTTGGACGGACGTCCAATTGTGGACTTTAAGTCAATGGAAGATGGCACAATCATCGCTGGAGATTTTAACAAGTTATTCTATGGTATTCCATTTGACTTATCTTATGAAGTATCTACTGATGCGCAACTTTCAACGATTACGAACGAAGATGGAACGCCAGTCAACTTATTCGAACAAGAATTAATGGCGCTTCGTGTCACAATGGATTTAGGTATGTTAATTGTTAAGGACGAAGCGTTCGCGTTATTAAAAGAACCTGAAGGAGCATAAGTATGAGTGAATATAAAGTGATTAAAGCGTTTATCGACTTAAAAGATAATAATCGTCTTTATGTAACAGGTGATGATTATGTAGGTAGCACAGCGAAAGCTCGTGTTGCAGAATTATCTACTAAAAAAAAATAAGCGTGGTGAACCTTTGATTGAATCAGTAAAAAAGGCTGAACCAAAGGCTGAGAAAGATGATTAATCAGGTAAAAACTTTACTAGGAATCACTGACGATGTTCAAGATGAATTATTAAGCGTTATCGAAGAAAATACGATAGCGCTTTTTAATTTGATCACTCACCAGCACTTTACTAACAACTCAATCCCTGAAGACTTCCGCTTTATGATTATCGAAGTCATGATCAAACGATACAACCGCATTGGCAATGAGGGCATGAGTCAAGAAAGACAAGCAGATTTGTTGCAAGTGTTTGAAAAATCAGACTTTGACGAATACATGACGTGGATTAATGCTGAGTTCGATTTAGTACCCGAACGAGAAAAAGGTCGGGTGCTTTGGCGATGAGATATAATCACCGACTTGAGATTCAAATTCAAGAACCTGTTTCAAGCTATAATCCTAAAGTTGGGCGGCATGAAGTGGTTCAAGAAGCTATCTATAAAGTAGTACCATGTCATTTAAGTCCTATTTCTTTAGAGCGTAGTATGCAAGTGTTTGGTGATTATAAACAAAACATACTTATTGCGAGATGTAAAAACAAGATAACTATCAAACAAAATGAAGTCCGCATTGATGGGCAACTCTATAAAGTTGTTCGTGTTCTTCAATTTAGAGGACGTACAGTTTTTTATTTAGAGGTAGCAATATGAGTTTTAGAATTGAATTAAAAGGTGCTACTGAAATTCAAGTTCACTTAAAAAAAGCAATTAGTAAAGAATTGATCAAACAAGTTGTTAGAACGAATGGCGCCGATTTAAATGCTGTAATGGTTAGAAACGCAGTCTTTGTCAGAGGTTATTCAACGGGCGCTACAAGACGTTCTATCACACTGAGTCTTGATGACGGTGGACTTACAGCAAGGGTTAAACCAGGTACACATTACTCGGTATACGTTGAGTATGGAACGTATAAAATGACACCTCAACCTTTTGTACGTCCATCTTTTAATACAGTGAAAACAAGATTTATTAGCGATATAGAAAGGGTGATGAAGTGATTGACCAGGAACTATATGATACGTTATTTCAGATTTCTCAAGATTTAGGGTTTAAAACATATGATAGTGTGCCTAAAAAAAACACAGAATTCCCTATAGTAGTGATTGGTGACACACACTTTATACCCACCCCTAATAAAAGCCAGCTAATCGGGAGAGTTACAGCTACTATCCATACGTGGACGTTAGCCGACAACCGAAATCAAGCAAGTACGATTGGTAACAGTTTATACCAGCAAGCAATCAACTTAAAACGAACAAAAAGCTATCGATTAAATTCAGTGTTGCAAGGGAGTCAGACTCGTTTGCTAATTGATGACTCAACAAGCACTTTATTGTGGCATGGAATTATTGAGCTTGAATATCAATTTTATTAAAAAAGGAGTAGTATACATGGCAGAAAATACAAAAACACCAATTAGAGGTAAAGATAAGATTTTATACTTTCGTTTACTGAAAGATGCTGCTGAAAATAAAGCAGCTCGTTTAGCATTACAAGTAGAACATGAGTGGTCATATGAACGAGATAATGAAGTTGTTCAGACAAAAGACGGAGGAATTGTTCAAGAAGGAGCTTTAGAAGTGTCTCTTGAATTAACAGCAATCTCAACAAAAGATAAGTTAAATACGATGTTGCGTCAAGCCGTAACAGATGGATTAAAGTTAGAAGTATGGGAAGTAGATATTTCTGATAATCGTGGAGAGAATAAGCGTGGAGCGTTATATGCACAAGGTAACTTAAACGAATGGTCCGTCCCAGCAAACGTGGAAGAATTAGAAGAGATTACAACTTCCATGTCAATTGATGGACAACCATTAGAGGGTGAAGTTGATTTGCCGACTGAAGACTTAGAGTTAATCAAAGCAGTCTATGAGTTTAGAGACTTACAAGCAGTTGGTGCTTAGAAGTATTAGCGGGGCAAACGTCCCGCTTTTTATTTTAATTAAAACAAAGGAGAAGTAATTTATGGCAAAAAACACGGAAATCATCGAAATTGGCGGAAAGAAATATATCTTAACGTTTGGATTGGAATTTTTACGATTATTGAACGAAAAATATACATTGAATCAAAACGGATTTGAAATATCTGCTGGATTACCTAAAGCAGTCTCTGAAATCCAGTTTGGTAACGCAGAGATGATCGCAGAGATTATTCGCTTTGCGACAACCACTCTACATGATAAACCAACGAATACAGAAATTGAGGAGTATATTTACGAACAACTAGATCGAGAAGATGATTTTGATTTATTTGAATATTTTTTCGAATTACTCAAGAAAGTACCCGGAGCAAAAGCTATGTTGAAGCGTATGGAAAACGCACAAGAGGAAGTAATGTCAACGGACGTCCAATAAAAAATATTTATGAAGATGCAATTTACAATTGCTTTAGGTATTTAGAGATCCAAGACTACGAATATATTCTTAACATGTCATGGGAAGAGTATGGTATGCGAATGATGGCTCTATCTCAACGATATGAAGATGATGAGTTCAAAATGTATTTTAACGCTTGGCTTCATCAAAGAGAGGTTGGCGCTATCCGAAAAGACAAATACATTTATCGTGATTTTAACGATTTTTATAAGAAAGAAAACTCTGACTCAAAAGCAGAGGTATTCGAAGAACTTAAAGCAAGAACCAGACGAATTCAACAACTGCAGAAAGGAGGTACCTAATGCAATCTTATTCAGTAGAAGCGATATTAACTGCTGTTGATAGAGGTTTTACATCAACAATGACTTCAGCTAATCGGAGTTTAGGTGACCTAATTCGGTCAACTACCACTTCAACGCAAGGCATGTCTAATATGACTAAATCTTTTATGCTAGGAAGCTTAGCTAGTAAAGCTATTTCCACTGGAGTCAGAATGATTAGTTCTTCTATGGGTGGAGCGGTCAGGCGTTTTGACACCTTGCAGAGCGCGTCTAAAGTATTTGAAAGTATGAAGTTTAGTTCGCAAGAAGCGCAAGGAGCGGTCGATTTCTTTGCTGAATCATTAGATGGACTACCGACAGGATTAGACCAAGCTATCAGAGGGACGCAATCTTTTGCTGGAGTAACTCAAGACTTAACGAAATCTTCTAAAGCTTGGGATGCTTTAAACAAAGCTGTATTAGGTTTCGGAGGAACAGCAGAAGAGGTTGACCGTGCGACAGATCAATTAACTAAATCTTTTGCTAAAGGAACAGTTGATGGAAATGCATTTCAATCGATGATCGCTAACGGATTAGGACCCGCACTTCAAGAAATGGCAAGACGAATGGGTCATAATAACATCGATGAACTTCAAGAAGCTTTTAAAGAAGGAACATACGACGCAAATGATTTCATGGATGCTTTAATTGACTTAGCGGAAAACGGGAGCGACTCATTAGAGTCTCTTACAGACATGGCATTCGCTCAAACCGAAGGTATCGGCACAGCGTGGATGTTAGTCGGAAGTCGTGTGACTCAGGGACTGACCTCAATGATTGAAGGGGTTGAATCTTTTCTTCAAAAACTTAACTTACCGTCTATTGTTCAAATGTTGGATAAGTTCTCTTATGGTGTCCGCGGAGCGATGAGAAGTGCAGGAAAGGCAATCGAAGAGCTGGGTGAAACTCTCAAACCACTAGAAAGTCAAATCAAGCAATTCTTTGATTTAAGTAATGTCAACCCAATGGCGTTAGTCACAGGATTCGCTCAAGTGGTCGGAGCAGTGATGGTTGCTGATACAGCAATTAATGCGATGGCTAAAGGATTAAATATGTGGGATCAATCCAAAAGTGTGGTTACGGGTGCCGTTGATGGTATCGGGGAAAGTTTCTACGGGCTAGGACGAAAAATAAAGGATATCCCTACGATGGTTAAAACAAGTTTTGACAAATTCGGAGCAAGTGTTAATGAGTTTGTCGGACACCTAGGACAAGCGTTCCCTATCGTTGGAACAGCGACTGAAAAAGTTAAGGGTCAATTTGATTCTTTAATGACAAAAGGACAGCAATTGAAAAATTCATCTATATCAATGACCAAAGGCATAGTTGCACCGTTCAATTCATTGGTTGAAAAAGGTAGTCATGTTATGAAAGCAATGGATATGATAAGTGGAGCTGTCGGAAATACAGCAATGAGCTTTGGTAGCATGGGGATGAAAATCACAACTATGACTGGTAAAGCAGTCGGTCAATTAGCTATGATGGGACTTCAATCCAGTGTGGTAGGTGCAGTTATTGGAGCGGCTTTATTAGGGGCAGGTTTAGCTTATCAACATTTTGGGCATCAGATAGACACAGTAGCACAGCTAGCGATTACTCAAGGACCTCAGATCATTAGTGGATTAGCTGACGGTATTATATCTGGAATACCTTCCTTGATGAGTGCCGGAGCAGAGGTGCTGGCGTTATTTGCGCAAGCATTTGTTGCGAATTTTCCGGTGATGGTTCAAAAAGGTGTGGAAATCATTCAAGCTTTAAATCAAGGACTAATGAGTAATATGGGAAGTTTGTTAAGTAGCGCGTTCCAAATTATTTCTACATTTGTCACTTCTATTGCTAGCGCTATCCCACAGTTGATTATCTCAGGAATGCAGTTGATTTTATCTCTAGTGCAAGGTGTCATGAGTGCTGTGCCAAATCTTTTGGCACAAGGTCATCAAGTCGTGCCACGTTTTATTCAAGGGGTTGTTTCAACCATTAGTTCGATCATAGCGGTGGGTGCACAAATTATCATGACATTGATCAATGGGGTGATGACTAACTTACCGCAGATATTATCGCTAGGAGTTCAAGCTGTCACAGGTTTTATCCAAGGCGCTATGCAAGTAGTGTTTCAATTAATGCAAGTGGGAATGCGAATTATCACTACGTTAGTACAAGGGATCACGGCTAATTTAGGAAATATCATAGCGGCAGCAGGACAGATTATCGCTCAATTAATTAGGGCTTTAGCTACGGCTATTCCTCAGTTTATTTCAATGGGTGCACAGTTCATTGCAAGCTTAGTAGTGGGACTATGGAATAACAGAGGAAGTATCCTTGAAGGAATCAGAAGTTTAGTCTCTGATATTAGTTCAGCATTACTTGAAGGGTTATCTGGATTGGGCGAGGAGGTTATATCTGCCTTAGTTGCTCCATTTGGAAAAGCCGGCGAGTGGATTCTCGAAAAAATGGGTCTTACTAAAATGGGCCTAAAACAAGAAACTGAAGAGATTAAGTTAAATACACAAACTGATTTTCAAGAGGCAGCTCAAGGTGCAGATGATGCCTTTGCAAATATGACCGCAGAAGAAATCATGGCAATGACAATGGCGAACCTTGGAATCGAAACCAGTGAAGGAACCAATAATATCCTTCAAGAGTTGGGGAGAGTTCCAGAAGGTTCGGACTTCTTTGCTCAATTCGGAGAACAAGCCATGTTCAATATGGATCAATTCGGCATAGGAGCTACTGACTCATCAGGACAAACGGCTCAAAGCATTTTAGATAATATGTCTAGAGTACCAGAAGGTGTTCCATACTTCGATGAACTAACTAATGGGGCAAACGCAGCGATTGCTGGAATGCAAGGAACTATTCCGCCGGATGTTTTAGCCATTGCGGATGGCGTAAATGCATCAGGACAACAAGTAGCTCAATCATCTATGCATTATGATCAGTTGAGTTCTCAAGCGCAAGCTTCTGTTTCAAATATGAGTTCACAGGTTACTTCTTCTTTCCAGCAACAAGGATCACAAGTCCAAAGCACAACACAAACAATGGGACAGAATGTTTCAACAAACTTCAGTCAAATGGCAACTCAAACAAGTCAGAAAATGACTCAAATGAATTCTGATGTAAAATCAAAGTTCACTACAATGCAACAAACTGCTCAAACAAGTATGCAACAAATTGTGTCAAACACTGCTTCTAGCATGAGCCAATTGCAATCGAATGTGTCATCAACGATGAGTGCAGTTGTTTCAAATATTCGTTCTAGTATGAGTAGTGCAGTAAGTGCGATGAACAGCGCTGCAGGCCAAGCTGCATCCGCTGGACGAAATATGGGAATGGGTTTTTATAACGGATTATCAAGTATGTCGGGAGCCATTATTGGTTTAGCACGAAGTATCGCCAATAGTGCAGCCGCTGCTATGCGCTCTGCCTTGAGTATTCATTCTCCTTCTCGAGTAACACATAAAATGGGTGAACAGACTGGGGAAGGGTATTACGATGGGCTTGATGATTGGAAACGACCTGTAACAAGAATGGCGACAGGGCTAGCCAACTCAGCAATAGATGGGTTATCCACAGTGCAAGACGACCTAAGTGGATTATTGAGGGGTGGATTGATAAATTCGCAACATCGTTTAACAATCAATCGTAATGAAAGTCCAGCACCAAGCTTTAACATTGAATTAAATATTGGTGGTTATGAGTTCAAGCGCTTTACTAGTCGCATTACCCAAGTACAAGAAAGTGAAGCGAGAATTCAAGGGGCGTATGGAGGTGCTTATTAATGTACGAATTTTCAAACTTTACAATGAAACCATCTACTAAACGAGCGCCTTCCGATAACATGGCGATCGAAGGCACTTACTTAAACGAACTAATTGACGGCTACCGACAGTTATCTGTTGGTGGTCGTTCTTTATTTTCACGAGATAACGAAGTAACCGACTTACCAAATGGCGGTGTGTGGGTAAATAACTCACGACTCCCTGCACGAATTATCACAGTGAAGTATCAATTAAAAGCAGATACAAGCGAATCATTAAGGCAAAAGTATTTGACACTCAACAGCTTTTTAAATGGGTTTGATGCGGATAACTTAGCGGAAATCCGTTTCGATGATGAAAACGAATGGTCATATTATGGACTGCTGAACGAAACACAACAAGACAAATTGGAAGATCGTTTAGCGTTGGTGTCGGAGTTTAATTTACTGATTCCACAACCGCATAAACAAAAAGACTTGCAATCAACAACGGGTCGGATCGATTTAAAGTACGTGGACAAAGTGAATCCAACATTGATTCAAATAAATCCAACTGGCACAGTGAATGAGATTGAAATCACGAACGGACACGGTGAACGAATCAAGCTCATCGGATCTTACACTCAAGGCTCACCTATCACGATTAAGTGGAATGACTATGATATTGAAATTATCTATCGCGAGCGAAATCACCTCATGGATTTAGCGTATTTATCATTCCCTGAGGAGTTTTACTTACGAGATGGTGATTCCGTCAGAGTCACTGGCGCAAGCTTGCAGAAGGTGGAATGGAGGGAGAAAGCACTATGATTTATCTATTCAATAACCAAGAAGAACTCATTAAAATTCTTCGAAAGGATGCAATCGTAGAGCTACTTCATATCACTGAACTAACGGATGAAAATTATGTATCTGACCGCTTAGAAGCAAGCGTAAAAGCCTTACCCGATGATTTGATCAGTGAGATTGAATACTTAGCGATACCAAGCGAAGAAGACTATAAGTTTCATTTATTCTTCTTAGCTAAATCAGAAACGAAAAATGATCTGACGTACTTAACAGGGGTGCAGTCAGCAATTGAAGAATTGCGGAAAAGCTTTCCGCCTGACAAACAAACGAGACCACGAGAGGTTGAAGCACGGTTTTATTTAGATTGGGCGTTAAGTAACACAAACTGGGACACAGGTTATGTGGCGGATAAACGACTATCCATTCACACTTATTACGACACGACCTTTGACGTGCTAAAAAAGGTTTGTTTAGCAACCCGGATGGAAATGGAGTTCTTTGCAGAAATCAACGATAACCGTATTGGTAACCGCTACATCGATTTTAGAAATCAAATCGGCGGTAATCATGGACGGCGTGTTGTTTATGGAATGAACGGGTTGGAAGTTATCCAAGAAGTTGAAAGCATGGAGTTATACACGGCGTTAATTGGACGCGGCAAAGGTGAAGAGGTATCCAGCGAAGAAGACAACGAAAGTGGTCAAGCAGGGTACGGACGTAAGATCACGTTCGCTGATGTCGTATGGTCAAAAGCCAAAGGTGATCCAGTCGACAAGCCAGCAGGTCAAGAGTACGTGGAATTGCCTGATGCTACCAAACAATACGGTATCAAATCGATCAAGGGTGGTAATCGTCCTAAAATTGGAATGATTGAATTCCAAGACGAAGAAGACCCAGAGATTTTATTAAAAATGACTTATGAGACCTTAAAAGACTACGCACGTCCACGAATGACGTTTAAAACAAGTGTGGTTTATCTACGGGGCGAGTTAGGTGATACCGTTCGAGTGGTAAGACCGGACCGCAACTTAGATTACTCTACACGGATCTTTAAGATCACGTATGACCGCTTAACAAACCGTGCGATTGAGATCGTTTTAGGTGATCAAATGAACTTGTCTGAGGGACGTAAGCGAGCGCAGTTAGAGTCGTCGATTACCAATGCAATCGACAAGCATATGGGTGGTATGATGGATCAAATTCTCAATGTGCTACCGAGCGCAAATGGTATGACCCGTAACTTTTACATGAGCGACGAACCGCAAAACCCACGTGTTGGGGATATTTGGTATAAACCAGATCCAACAGACGAGCGACATACGATTCTTTATATGTGGAACGGCGAAGCATGGGAAGAGATCGTTCGCTCGAAAGATTGGAACGTGGTTGAAGAAAAACTCAAAGAAATGGACGAGTTGGTTAAGGAGCACGATGCACTGATCAATAAGCGTCAAGAAGAACTTGATAAAGAGCTTGAAGAATTTCGTAAGTCGATGGACTTTGAAATTGAAAAGATTGTCATCAAAGAGATTGATACGTCTTTCAAAGATTTAAGGTCTCAAGTTGATGCGATTTCTGAAACAAGTCGAGTTAACGCTGAGATGATCGGAAATGATGGAATTACACGGTATAACAAAAACATTCTTAAAGGTGAGTTCAAACGGACGATAACGCTGGAAGATAAGATGACGACCATTGTTGCTAATGATGGAGGGTTTAAAAAAGGCGAAACCTACACGATTAGTTTTGAGTCGATTTGTCATTTAATCGAACAATACATGTTGATCTTTAAGTTAAGCGCGCCGTACGAATTACGACCGGTTGATATTACAGTAACGAATGACCGTAAAGGAATTGATCCGATCACTCAAACAACCGACCAAGAAACAACGGAAGTAGAAACTTATCAAGGAGCGCAAACGATTCAATTAGTCTCAGATTGGTATAAGACGATCGAACTTGCCAAAGAGATTACTGAACCTACCACGATCGAATTAGATTTAGAATATAAAGATTACGTGGAGAATGATTTGACAAGTGAAATAACCTTACAGTGGAACGACAACTACGAGTTATTAATTAAAGGTGGTGTATAAATTTGAAAGAAACAATTAACGCACGAATTACCGTCGCTCAAAAGACGGAAGATGAATGGTTAGAAAGTGACGTAGTTTTGCTGGCTGGTGAAATTGGCGTAGCCAGCGACACGCAAGTGATTAAGGTTGGTAATGGCGAAGATGTGTGGAAAGACCTTAAGAGTCATCAAGGTGAACAAGGCTTACAGGGGTTACGCGGTTTAACCGGTTCGACTGGTGCCAGAGGAGCGACTGGAGCCAAAGGAGATAAAGGGGAAGCTGGTTCGGTAATCTACCGTGATGTCAACTCACCCGAAGCACGAGTAGGGATTGACTACTTCTTATCGAGCGATGGTAGGTTAGGAAGAGTTTCGGAAATGAAAGACGGTAGAATTACTCGTTTTGAGAACATCATTCCCCTTAAAGGAGCCAAGGGAGACAAAGGAGATAAAGGTGACCCGTTACGCTTTGAAGACCTTACGCCTGAGCAGTTGAATCAAATTAAGGCGGCGGACGTTGACTTGTCTGACTACGTTACTAAAACAGAGTTGATGACCAAAGCTGATAAGAACCATAAGCATGCGATGAGTGATATCGACGAGTTGGATTTATCTTTTATAGAGCTTTACCAGAACTTGAATCATATATTGAATGAAATAAACAATCGTGCTGCTAAAGTTCACCAACACACCATTGCTGATATTAGTGGATTGAGTACGCAACTTAGTAACAAAGCTAGCTCAAACCATACCCACACGGTATTAGAAATCACAGGACTGCAAACAGAGTTGAATAACTTTGTCTCCACTTCTTTGTTTAACACGAATATCAACGACTTAGGTAGTCGTATTTCTGCATTGGAGAATAAGTCATCTGGACCAAATGTTGAAGTCGTCCCTTTCATGCCAAGCAACCCACGTTCAGACACATTGTACTTGGTTCGAGGGTGATCTAGATGAACAACATTGATTTTAGAAACACATCGGGTGTGTATTGGGGAGCGACAAAGATTAAGGAAGTGTACTACGGAGCGACCAAGTTGTGGGAAGAGGTGAAGATGATCGAAATCGCACCATTTCAATTAGGTGTCGGTAACATCATAACTAAAGGGACTAATGGTTGGGTTCTTTTCTCTTCGGTAGCGAGGTATATTCAATCCAAAGGAGTAAGTCCCGAACAAGTGAACAGAATCTATTCACCGAAAGGTGGGGGTCATACTTGGGATGTTATCATCACCCAAGAATTTAACGGCGAATACACCGTGAGAAGATCGGACGGTGGAGACGTCTATCAAATTGGTTTAAACGCCTCCCCTTTTTCGGATTCACCAAACAAATTCTTTTACGACTAGGAGGTGATTCCTATCAAGAAAATTAACATTGATGACCTTGAGTTTAAAGACGGTCGGTATGTCTACACTTTCACGGCAGACGAAGATATGGAATCGATCGACTTAGAGTCTTCCTGTTTTGGTGACACGACGATCAATTATCTACAAGTCGAAAAGAATCCAGACATGACTTACTTTGTGCCACCTGAAGTGTACGAAGGAAACATCTCGGGGATCTTCAAAGATTTAAAAGAACTTAATATTGAAATGACCGACACGGAGAATTCGGACCTTTGGGGACGGATTAAGATCAACGCTCAAGGCATGATTGAAGAGTGGCATAACGATGTCACAAGTGTTGAGATTGCTAAAACAGCCGATGGCATTGCCGGAAAGTTATCCACGCTAGATGATCGTCTAACAACTGAAATATCCATCTCCGCAAAAGGATTACAAACAAAAATCGAAGATGTAGAAAAAGGTTTAATCAGTCAATTAACTTCGACGGCTAGTCGTTTAGACAGTCGTATGAATGATACAAATGCCAATTACTCCAGACTAACTCAAACAGTCGCCGGTGTGGACACACAAGTTGGTAATTTGCGTAATGATATGAATAGTCAATTGACCATCTTGAAAAATCAAATCGCGAGTACAGTCACGGCGAGTGATGTTCGATCCATTATTCAACAAAGTTATGACTCAATCCGATTAGCCGTTGAGGATCGGTTGGACGGTAATAAACTTAAATCGGCGATCAACTTATCAACTAATGGCGTTTGAATTAAAGGTGATTTAATTCATTTAAATGGACGATCTTACATCGAGAACGGGGTTATTAGAGATGCTCATATCGGTAATTTATCCGCTTCAAAAATTAACACCGGAACCCTTAACGCTGCTAACGTTCGAATCATTAACTTGGATGTGAATAACTTAGTAGGTAACAAATCACAATTCATGCAATCACTTTGGCAGGCGGTCACAAAACAAGTACGAATCGACGGAACCGGAGTGTACGTGAACCGGTATGACGGAACGAGATCAACGAGATTGGATGATAACGGACTCCAAATTTATAACAAATATGGTGACTTAGCAGGGTACTTCAGAAGTAATGAACTTGTAGGATCAGGGATAGCATCGTTATCAATTAACGCCGAGCCTGGTAACGATATTCGACTGGGTATCCGAGAAGGAGACCATTACATGGTCGCACTTACCATCACAGCCAATGATAAACGCGTGATCATTCAGGACGATCTGCAGTTGGAAACCGGAAATATTAGGATAAGGGACAGTGGTAAAGTATTAAGACTAAACAGCGGTAGAGTGGGAGGGTTTACCGGAATTTTCATAACCAATGAATCTTATAACGGAGCAGGGTTATTTTTAGGCGATGCCGGCGCGATATTTATCCGGAATCTCAATGATACGTATAGTCGTCTCAACTAAGGAGGTAAACATTGAAATTAACATTATTAGAAATCAACACTATGAACGGAGCGGTAAAGGAACTGTTGGATGAGACACTTCCTACCGCTTTTGTCTTTAGATTAGTGAAGTTGCAAAATCAATTAACCGAACCTTTGCAGATCGCTTTAGAAACCATCCAAAAGAAAATGGGTGACGGGCTAACCGAAGAACAAGCGAACGTGGAGGTACTATCAGAAGAAGTGGAATTAGATATTGAAAAGATTCCATCTTCTTTATTCCCTGACGAAATCAAAGGGTCAATTATTCAACGATTGATCAACATTATTGATTTAGAAGGTGGTGACTAAATGAGCTTTAAAATTGTAAGCAAGTATCTGACCTACGGCGAAGATGACGAAGTTAGACATACTGTTGTGCAAATTGTGGAAGATTATCCTGATTATGTGACGATTCAACAACGACTGGACGGCGATCATGTCAATGAAGACGACGGAACGCTGATCGATAAAGTGTTGGATCTCTTCTATAAAAAGCAGTTCAAAGACAAGCATAATGAGTTGGAGAACATCCGACTCACTCAGCAATTGGAAGCAACACAACAAGCGGTTTTAGATTTAACAACGGCTTTATATCAAGAAAAAGAATAGGAGTGTTAGTACATGAATTTCAATTTAATCGCAAAAGTTGGTATCCGTGACCCTAAGAATTGGAAACAGATTTATAAGACAGAAGTAACCATTCAAAAGACTGACCCATTATCCACAATCACTCAAATTGTTGATGGGGATATCACGGGTTTATCTGACCGTGAAGTCATCGACAAAGCAATGATGGCGTTCTATCGTGAGAACTTCAAAGACAAAGCGAACCAAGAGATGTTAAAAGCGATGGAACAGAAGATTCAAGAAGTGGACGATAAGTTAATTGAAATGAATCTTTTAACCAGCGCAATGCAGGAAGGGCTTTTAGAACTTTTAGGTATGCAGCAAAACCAAGTAGAAGAAGTAACGAAGGAGGAGAAGTAATTATGGCATTCTTTTTAGCACTATCAATTACACAAGGCAAATTCACATACGACCGCGTTCCTTTACTATGGAAAGAAGACACAAAAAAAGAGCTAATCAAGTTAGGATACGAATTTGAAAAGGACGATGAAGAACCGACAAAGAAAGGTGATTAAGTGATTCAATATATATATGAAGAATACCGTCAGATGGTGCAAGATCCACTCGTGCTAATCTTCTTTACATGTATTATCGCTGACTTTATCACAGGACTAGCGAGTGCTTGGTATCAAAAAGAAATAGACAGTCGCGTGGGGATTAGGGGGACTTTACGGCATCTGATGATCGTAATTGTCTTGTTGCTGTTTTACCCTTACTTAGGCGTGTTTGATCTAACCGCTTTGGCTTATCCGTTCATTCTGACGTTCATCGCTCAATACGGGGTCTCAATCATCGAAAACTTAGCAGAGATGGACGTTGAAGTTCCAAGTGATTTAGCTAAACATCTGCAACGATTAAAACACAAAGAGGAGAAGGAAGACGATGACCACACTAAACTATAACGGCGCTACACTTAACTCAGATGCGTTAGTGCAAAAGGCGGTGGACTTAAATGTTCCCCCGTCTTTTTTAATTACCTTGTTGCATTATGAAGCCTTGTGGGGGACTTCAAATGTTGCAAAAACTGATAACAATTGGGCTGGAATCACATGGAGCGGTGAGGCGACTCGTCCTAGCGGGATTGTTGTATCGAAAGGTTCGAAACGTCCTGCCAACGAGGGAGGGTATTACAACCGCTATAAAAATGTTGCCGATTTCTTAACGGATTGGATCTATTTATTTAGGAAAGGGGGGATTTACAAAGTAGCAGATTCCACTACGTTTGAGGACGCAGTTAAAGGCATGTTCAAAGTAGGGGGCGCTAAATATGATTATGCAACAATGAATGTGGATAACTCGTTGCAACGTTACCAATTATACTTACAAGGTATGGTAGGAAGACGGCAAGCGATCAATCGTGCCAACGATGGTGCTTTAGATAAACTAGACAACAAAGGGAGTGTTAATGTGGTAAATGTACAAAGCGTATTAAACGAGGCTAGAAAATGGCTGGGTGTCACTAAATATTCAGTTAAACACAAACAAATTGTGGATGGGTACAACTCAGTTAGTCCACGTCCTGCTGGCTATGCGGTAACTTACAACGATGACTGGTGTGATACATTCGTGACCTTCGTTGCAGACCGTGCAGGGGCAAGCAACTTAATTGGACGTGAATGTGGGGTTGAACGACACAAAAATATCTTTAAGCAAAAAGGTATTTGGTTAGGCTTAGTCCGTCCACAACCAGGTGACATAGTCACGTTCCATTGGGGTGGCGCTCGTAATGGATTCGCTCACCACATCGGTTTTGTTGAATCCGTAGACGGTAACACAATTACAACCATCGAAGGAAATACCACTCAGGGTGGGGCATCGATTGTTGGGCGTAATAAATTCTTATGGAACAACGCTTATATCCAAGGCTACGCAAGACCAAAATACGGACAATCCAATACACCTGCACCAGCACCAAAGAAAAAAGAACAAGTCAAGAAACATTTGGTTGCATCCATTGATGACTTACGAGTGTTTAAGACAGAACGAGCAGACGCAAATAACATCTATGAGACATTGAAGAAAGGTCACGTACGTAACATCACTCAATTAGTGGATGATGGCACTTATCTATGGGCAGGCTATGCACCAAATCCTAATGGTTATGTAAGATGGACGACTGTTCAAACGTCCGACGGCAAGCGAGTATTCGCAGAACTGAAAGATGGCCACCTTGACCATAAAGGACTAACCATTGATCAATTAGAGTTAGCAGACAAACAGCCTGTGGATGGCGATGAAGTGAAGCTAAAAGACAATGAAATCTTAATCGATGGTGTTGTGTACGAAGTCGTTAAGAAAGAACAGAATTAAACACTTTGAAACAAAAAACAAACGGAGGGTTCAGTTCCTCCGTTATTTTTGTTTGTAGTTATTTAATATCGATAGTAACACTTGCATAATGATCTAGTATCTTTTGTGCCATGTCTAAAGAGATGTTAGCTACTTTTCTTTCTCCACGTTTTAAACGATTGATTTGTTCAGGACGCACACCGATATTTTGAGCGATAGCATAACCAGTTTCGCTTTTTAATATTTCAGAGATAGCGGTTATCAAGTTATTTGTCATGTTTATCTTCCTTAACGTTAATATATACTTGGGCTAAAATCAGCGTTAGAACGACAATGAGAAAAATCATTTCTGATGTTCGCATTTTAAAACCTCCTTTGATATAATTAACAACAGAAGAGGGCGGTACCCCTCCTCTGATGCCTTGCTTAGTTTTGTTCGAGCGAGGCTCTTTTTTCTTTATTCGATAGTTTCAACTCTTCTAACTGCTCTTTCAGTATCTCAATTTCAATCTCTGACTTTCTCCTCTCTAGTTTAGCTGTAGGGTTATAGTATTCAAAGAACTTTAGCACTAATCCTATAATCGCCGCATATAACGTGCCATCTAACAGTATATTTTTCATTACTTCACCTCTCTTTCACTATTTATATTATACCCCGATAGGT